>JBCAYL010000003.1:0-235000 GCA_038533575.1 Pseudomonadota bacterium
CCTGCCCTCCGAGCTATCGGGCGGGCAGAAACAGCGCATCGGCATCGCCCGCGCGCTGGCCGCCGAGCCACGCTTCATCATCTGCGACGAGGTGACCTCCGCGCTCGATCAGCTCGTGGCCGAGGGGATCCTCAAGTTGCTGGCCAAGTTGCAGGATGAGCTCAAGCTCAGCTACATGTTCATCACCCACGATCTCGCCACGGTGCGCTCCATCGCAGACGAGGTTGTCGTCATGAAGGACGGTGAGGTCGTCGAGCAGGGGCCCAAAGACGACATGTTCACGCCCCCGCACCACCCCTACACCGATCTTCTGCTCAGTTCGGTCCCAGAGATGGATCCGGACTGGCTCACCAATCTGCTCAACGAACGCGGAGTTGATAACATCGGCGATGCGGCAGTTGATAAGATGTCATGAGAATCGCCCGGGAGAGATGGGGCGGTACGGTCAACAGGGAGAATAATATGACCAGATTTTCACGTCGCGGCCTTCTGCAAACCGGCGCTGCAGCCGGTGTGCTGGCCGCAACCGGCGCGCGCGCCGATGGACACGGGCCCAAGCGCGGCGGGACGGCCCGCTTCGGCCTCGCGGGCGCCAACACCTCCGACAGCTGGGACGGGCGTACGCATTCCGACAGCTACATGATCATCACGGCCCATGGCTGCGTGTTCGACTGCCTGACGGAAGTCGCCGCTGACGGCACCCTCGTTGGCGAGCTCGCCGAAAGCTGGGAAGCCACGGCGGACGCAGTCACCTGGACGTTCAAGCTGCGCTCTGGCGTCACGTTCCACAATGGCAAGCCCTTTGGCGCCGATGACGTGATCGCCTCGCTCAACCTGCACGTGGCCGAGGATGCGAAATCCGCCGCCCGCCCGCTCGTCGCCGCCATCGCGGAGATGAAGAAGGTCGACGACCTGACGGTGGAGTTCACGCTCGCCTCCGGCAACGCGGACTTCCCCTTCCTGATGTCGGATTATCATCTGCTGATGTATCCTGCCGGTCAGGAGCAGGAAGCGATCGCCCAGGGCATCGGCACGGGTCTCTACAAGGTTGACACCTTCGAGCCTGGCGTGCGCACGGTCGTGTCGCGCGTGGACGGTCACTACAAGGACGGCTCCGCGGGATGGTTCGACTCCATCGAGTTCGTGGCCATCAATGACAGCTCCGCCCGGATGAACGCGCTGATGACCGGCCAGGTCGACGCCGTGAACCGCGTGGACTTCAAGACCGAGCCGCTCATGCGCGCCAACCCCAATATCTCGATCTTCGAGGTGACGGGTAACCAGCACTACACCTTCCCTATGCTCACCAATGTCTCGCCCTTCGACGAGATGGCGGTGCGGCAGGCGCTGAAGTTCGCGATCGACCGCCAGGAAATGGTGGACAAGATCCTGCTCGGCCACGGTGCGGTGGGCAACGACCACCCGATCGGCCCGGCCAACCAGTACTACGCCGCCGACCTTCCGCAGAACCCGTTCGATCCCGACCGCGCACGCCAGATCCTCGCCGATGCCGGGCTTTCGGACGTGTCCGTGCAGCTTTCGGCCTCTGACGCGGCCTTCTCGGGCGCGGTGGATGCCGCGCAGCTCTATCAGGCCTCCGCGGCCCAGGCGGGCATCAATATCGAGGTCGTGCAGGAGCCCGCGGACGGTTACTGGTCCAACGTCTGGCTCAAGAAGCCGTGGTGCGCCTGCTACTGGTCGGGCCGCGCGACGGAGGACTGGATGTTCTCCACCGCCTACGAGAGCGGCGTGCCGTGGAACGACACACAGTGGGAGAATGCCCGCTTCCAGGAGCTTCTGCTCGACGGCCGCGCGGAGCTCGACAGCTCCCGTCGCGAGGCGATCTATACGGAGATGCAACAGATCATGTCCGAAGAGGGCGGCACGGTCGTGCCCATGTACGCCAACTACGTGGACGCGCATTCCTCCAAACTCGCCAATTCCGGCACCATCGGCAACCTCTGGCAGATGGACTCGAGCCGGATCGCCGAGCGCTGGTGGATGGCGTAAGCCTGAAAAAACAAAGGGTGCGTTCCTGGCGCACCCGACATCATCGCAGCGCCCCGCTTCGTGCGGGGCGTTTTGCGTCTGCGCTCAAGTGGCGCGTTCAATCCGGTCGGAGAGATGCTGGCTCACACGGTCCACCAGCTTCCAGAGGACGTTGAGCTCCTCTTCGGTGGCGTGCTCGGTAATGATGGTGGCGCGATCTTCGAACCTGTCGCGCAGCTCGGCGTAGTGCTGTTCCCCATCGGGGGTGAGCATCAGGAGCTTCTTGAGCTTGTTCGTGCGGTCGGGCTTCGAGGTGAGCAGGCCCTGCCGGGTCATCTCCGTGGAGAGGCGGCTCACCTGCGCGCGGTCGATCACCATGAGGCGGGCGAGGTCGCTCACGGTGATCTCCTCGAAGATCGAGACGAGAAGCATGATCCGGTAGGTGGTGAGATTGGTGCCGGTGTCACGGAGCCGGATGGCGGCCTCGGCTTCGAGGAGCTTGGAGAGCTTCGTGATGCGGTAGGTCAGATGACCATTCAGCGTGTTGAGCTTGCGCATCTGGTCTTCGAGTTCGGGTGCGGAGAGGTTCATCGACCAGTACCAACGGTGTGCGGGCACAGGACGGTGGGCTCTCGAAATTGCATGAACCGTGCCACCTGCGCGATTTCTGCAAATTTAACTTATGACACACGGGAAGGTTCCCCAGACGCATCAATTATTTTGCGAACGCAGCACGAAATGCGCGGGGCGTCGTCCCTGTCCAGCCCTGGTAGGCGCGGTAAAAGCTGTTGGGATCCGTGAAGCCAAGAAGGAGGGCGACCTCCTCCATCCTGAGGCCGGGCTGGGCGAGATAGAGCTGCGCGAGCCTCTGGCGGGTCGCGGAGAGAACGGCTTGGTAGGGCTGACCTGCCTCCATCAGGCGGCGCTGCAGCGTGCGCTTCGAGAGCCCGAGCCGCGCAGCTGCGGCCTCCGCCCCGGGCCGCCCGGCGGCGAGAAGGCCGGGCAGCGCCAGCCCCACCTCCTGCGCGATGCCGGCCGCGTAGACCGGCGGCGAAAGGTCGAGGTCCTCCCAGCTTTCCTGCACGGGCGCCACATGGGCATGGCCGAGATCGGCCTCGGCGAAGGAGAGACGCACCTCTCCCTCGGTGCTGGCCTCGACCCCGGCATGGGCGCAGATCTCGTCCCGGCGCGGCAGGGCAGCGGGAAGCGCGAGGTGGTGCGGCGTGAGGCAGCGGGCGGTGGCCATGCGCAGCGCGTCGAGGAGCTGCACCAGCGCCACGGCCTGAAGCACGGGCGCGCCGGAGAAGCGGAGCGTCGCCGTGCCCTCGAGCGTCGCTGCCGCGGGCTGCGCGAAACGCGCAAGCTCCGCCCAGCGGCGCAGGCCCGCGCCCACATCGGGCGCAGCTGCAAGGGCGAAAGCCGCCGGGCTGAAGCGGGTGCGCAGGTCGAGCCGGAGCGTATCGGGGCTCAGCCCCCCATGAAGCAAAGCCTCCGCCGTCTCCCAGGCAGCGACCACCTGGGCCGCGGTGAGCGAGGGGCGCGGATGGGCCGCGAGGCTCGGCGGCAGCCCGGCTGCTGCGAGGAACTGCGGGAGCTCGAGCCCTGTCATGCGCGCGAGCCGCCGGAGGAGACCGTGGGCGCGGTAGCGCGCGGGGTGGGAAGCTTTCGCCATGGTGCGGAGCTTGCCCTGCCGCGGGGCCCGTGAAAAGCGACCTTGCACAATGCGGAGGGCGGGCGTATGTGCATCTCGACAGCGGCGCTTCGGCTTCCACCCCCGAGGCTCCACCGGCAGACACGAACGGGCCCGCTGGCCCGTTTTTTCGTTTTTGGAGGCAAGGCATGGCGGACATGATCGCCAAGGCAGCCATGGATCGGCGCATCCGAGAGATCATCGAGCCCACCATCGAGGGGATGGGGTTCGAGCTCGTGCGCGTGCGCTTGCAGGGCGGCAAGGCCCCGATCCTCCAGATCATGGCGCAGAAGCCCGACGGCACGATCGAGGTGGATGATTGCGGCGACATTTCCACGGCGGTGAGCGCCGTGCTCGATGTCGAGGATCCGATCCTCGATGCCTACACGCTCGAAGTGTCCTCGCCGGGTATCGACCGCCCGCTCACGCGGCTCAAGGATTTCGATCTCTGGGACGGCTACGTCGCCAAGATCGAGACGGAAGAGCTCATCGACGGGCGCCGCCGCTTCAAGGGCGTGCTCGCGGGCACGGAAGAGGACGAGGTTCTCATCGAGATCGAGGAGGCCGGCGAGGCCGTCACGATCGGGCTCAAATTTGACTGGCTTGCCGATGCCAAGCTGGTCCTGACGGATGAATTGATCCGCGACGTCCTCAAAGGGCGCAAAGATGCGGGTCAGGTGGATGAAAAGCAATTCGATGCGGTGGAAAGCATCGTGGACGGGACGGAGGATTCCTGATGGCCATTACTTCGGCAAACCAGCTTGAGCTCCTGCAGACGGCAGAGGCCGTAGCACGCGAGAAGATGATCGACCCCGGTCTCGTGGTCGAGGCGATGGAGGAGAGCCTCGCGCGCGCCGCGAAGTCCCGCTACGGCGCGGAGATGGATATCCGCGTGAAGATCGACCGCAAGACCGGCCGCGCGACCTTCACCCGTGTCCGCACGGTCACGCCACAGGACGATATCGAGAGCTTCCAGTCCGACATGACGCCCGACCAGGCGCAGGACGTGATGAAGGCGCAGGGCGACGAGTACTTCGTGATCTCCGGGACCAAGACGCTCTTCGATCCGGAGACCGAAGAGAGCGAGACGATCAAGGTCCGCCGCATCTTCCTGCGCAAGCCGCTGCCGCTGGAAGAGGGCCTCATGGAGGGGGTGGATCAGAGCCCCGAGCCGCAGATCACCGACGAGCTCATCGACGAGGTGCCGCCGGTGGAGATGGGCCGCATCGCCGCGCAATCGGCCAAGCAGGTGATCCTGCAGAAGGTCCGCGAGGCCGAGCGCGATCGCCAGTACGAGGAATTCAAGGACCGCGCGGGCACGATTATCAACGGCATCGTCAAGCGCGAGGAATACGGCAACGTCATCGTGGATGTGGGCCGTGGCGAGGCGACGCTCCGCCGCAACGAGAAGATCGGCCGCGAGGCCTACCGTCCGAACGATCGCATCCGCTGCTACATCAAGGATGTGCGCCGCGAGCAGCGCGGGCCGCAGATCTTCCTCTCGCGCACCGCGCCGGAATTCATGATGGAGCTCTTCAAGATGGAGGTGCCGGAGATCTACGACGGCATCATCGAGATCAAGGCCTGCGCCCGGGATCCCGGCTCGCGCGCCAAGATCGCCGTGATCTCCTACGATTCGGGCATCGACCCCGTGGGGGCTTGCGTCGGCATGCGGGGCTCCCGCGTTCAGGCGGTCGTCAACGAGCTTCAGGGCGAGAAGATCGACATCATCCCGTGGAACGAGGACCAACCTACCTTCCTTGTGAACGCGCTCCAGCCCGCCGAGGTCTCCAAGGTCGTTCTCGACGACGAGGCCGAGCGGATCGAGGTCGTCGTGCCCGAAGAGCAGCTCAGCCTCGCCATCGGGCGTCGCGGTCAGAACGTGCGGCTCGCGTCGCAGCTCACAGGCCTCGACATCGACATCATGACCGAGGAGGAGGAGAGCCGCCGCCGCCAGGCCGAGTTCGAGGAGCGCACGAAGCTCTTCATGGACACGCTCGACCTCGACGAGTTCTTCGCGCAGCTCCTCGTCTCCGAGGGCTTCACAAACCTTGAGGAGGTGGCCTATGTCGAGCTCGACGAGCTTCTCGTCATCGACGGTGTGGACGAAGGCACCGCGCAGGAGCTTCAGGCCCGGGCCCGCGACTACATCGACGAGCAGAACAAGAAAGCGCTCGAACGGGCGGTGGCGCTTGGCGTCGAGCAGCAGCTCATTGATTTCGAGGGGCTCAGCCCCCAGATGATCGAGGCGCTGGCGGAAGACGGCGTGAAGACGCTCGAGGATTTCGCCACCTGCGCCGACTGGGAGCTGGCCGGCGGTTGGACCACGGTGGACGGCGAGCGCGTGAAGGATGACGGCATTCTCGAGAAGTTCGACGTCTCGCTGGAGGAAGCGCAGGACATGGTCATGACCGCCCGCGTGCTGCTCGGCTGGGTCGATCCCGAAGAGATGGTGAGCCAGCAATCCGAGGCCGAGGACACCGCCGAGGAGGCGGACGCATAGGGCACGCATGACGAGAGGCGGCGCAGCAAAGACCCGCGAGGCACCGGAGCGCCGGTGCCTTGTCACGGGAGACACGGGCGGCAAGGCGGGGCTCATCCGTTTTGTCACCGGGCCCGAGCGCCAGGTCGTGCCCGATGTGCTGGGCAAGCTCCCGGGGCGCGGGTACTATGTGAGCGCGGACCGCGCGACGCTCGAAGAAGCGGTCAAGAAGCGCATCTTCTCCAAGGGGGCGAAGGCGCAGGTCGCCGTCCCCGAGGGGCTGGTGGCGGAGGTTGAACGGCAGCAGGCGCGCCGGGTCGTCGATCTCCTCGCCATGGCGCGCAAGGCGGGCCTTGCGCTCGCGGGCTTCGAGAAGGTCCGCTCGGCGCTTGCCACGCAGGACGTCAAGGCGCTCTTCCAGGCGGCGGATGGATCCGAACGCGGCAAGGGCAAGTTATGGACTCCAGAGGGCGCGCGCTGGTTCGGCATTTTGAGCGCGGATGAGCTGGGGATGGCCTTCGGGCGAACCCGTGTGATACATGGCGCAGTCTTGGCTGGTGGACTCACAGCACGTGTTGTAGAGGAAGCCGCGAAACTGAAGGGCCTGCGCGATACTTCAGGCAACGGCGCATCCGGCGCTGGAAAGGAATAACGCTTTATGAGCGATAATGACGGCAAGAAGACGCTCGGTGTGGGTGGGGGTCGTGGTGGCCGCCCCGGCAACGTGAAGCAAAGCTTCAGCCATGGCCGCACGAAAAGCGTGGTGGTGGAGACGAAACGCAAGCGCGTGGTCGTCCCCAAGCCCGGCACGCCGAAGCCGACGACCGGCGCCGCACCGGCGGGGGATCCCTCGCGCCGCCCCTCGGGCATCTCGGATGCGGAGATGGACCGCCGCATGAAGGCGCTTCAGGCCGCCAAGGCCCGCGAGGCCGAGGATGCTGCCAAGCGCAAGGCCGAGGAAGAAGAGCGCGCCGCGGAGCGGCAACGCCGCCGTGACGAGGCTGAGGCCAAGGAGCGCGAGGAAAAAGAGCGCGAGGAAGCGCTCAAGGCCAAGGCTCAGGAAGACGAGCGCAAGAAAAACGAGGCCGCCGAGGCTGCCCGCCGCGCGGCCGAGCCCGCGCCGGCGCCCGCCGCCGACGACCGCAAATCCGCCGGTCGCAAGACGCAGGAGCGCGACGCGCCCCGTCGCCAGGAAGAGCAACGTCCGCAGAAGGGCCGCGACGATGGCGGCCGCCGGGGCGGCAAGCTCACGCTGAACCAGGCGCTCCGCGGTGGCGAAGGCGGGCGGCAACGCTCCATGGCCGCGATGAAGCGCAAGCAGGAGCGCGCCCGGCAGAAGGCCATGGGCGGCACGGTCGAGCGCGAAAAGGTCGTGCGCGACGTGCAGGTGCCAGAGGCCATTCTGGTGTCCGAGCTCGCCAACCGCATGGCCGAGCGCGTGCCCGACGTCGTGAAATCGCTCATGCAGATGGGCATGATGGTCACGCAGAACCAGACCATCGACCAGGACACCGCCGAGCTCATCGTCGAGGAATTCGGGCACAAGATCGTGCGCGTCTCCGACGCCGACGTGGAGCAGGCCATCGACCAGGTCGAGGACAAGGAAGCCGATCTCAAGGATCGCGCCCCGGTCATCACGATCATGGGCCACGTGGACCACGGCAAGACATCACTCCTCGACGCGATCCGTAACGCACGGGTCGTGGCAGGCGAGGCCGGCGGCATCACGCAGCATATCGGCGCCTACCAGGTGGATCAGGCGGGCAAGAAGCTCACCTTCCTCGATACGCCGGGCCACGCGGCCTTTACCTCCATGCGTGCCCGCGGTGCGCAGGTGACCGATATCGTGGTGCTCGTTGTGGCCGCCGATGACGCGGTTATGCCGCAGACGATCGAGGCCATCAATCACGCGAAGGCCGCGCAAGTCCCCATGATCGTGGCGATCAACAAGATCGACCTGCCCGCCGCCGACCCGACGAAGGTCCGCACTGATCTCCTCCAGCACGAGGTGATCGTGGAGCAAATGTCGGGCGAGGTGCAGGACGTGGAAGTCTCCGCGCAATCGGGCCAGGGTCTCGACGCGCTTCTGGAGGCCATCGCGCTTCAAGCCGAGATCCTCGAGCTCAAGGCAAACCCGGAGCGCGCTGCATCTGGTGCCGTCATCGAGGCGCAGCTCGACGTGGGCCGCGGCCCGGTCGCCACCGTTCTCGTGCAGAACGGCACGCTCAAGCAGGGCGATATCTTCGTCGTGGGCGAGCAGTGGGGCAAGGTGCGCGCGCTGGTGAATGACCAGGGCGAACGCGTGAAGGAAGCGGGCCCGTCCGTGCCGGTGGAGGTCCTGGGCCTCAACGGGACGCCCGAGGCCGGTGACGTGCTCAACGTCGTGAAGACCGAGGCAGAGGCGCGCGAGATCGCCGATTACCGGAGCCAGGCGGCCAAGGACAAGCGCGCCGCCGCCGGTGCCGCGACGACGCTCGAGCAGCTCATGCAGAAGGCCAAGGAAGACGAGAATGTGGAAGAGCTTCCCATCCTCGTGAAGGCCGACGTGCAGGGCTCCGCCGAAGCCATCGTTCAGGCGATGGAGAAGATTGGCAACGACGAGGTGCGCGTGCGCGTGCTCCATTCCGGCGTGGGTGCCATCACGGAGACGGATATCGGCCTCGCCGAGGCCTCCGGCGCGCCGGTTATGGGCTTCAACGTCCGTGCAAATGCCTCCGCGCGCAACACAGCCAACCAGAAGGGTGTCGAGATCCGTTACTACTCGGTGATCTACGACCTCGTGGACGATGTGAAAGCGGCGGCCTCCGGCCTCCTCTCCGCCGAAATCCGCGAAAAGTTCATCGGCTACGCGGAGATCAAGGAAGTCTTCAAGGTCACCGGTGTCGGCAAGGTGGCGGGCTGCCTCGTCACCGAGGGCGTCGCGCGCCGTTCCGCGGGCGTGCGTCTACTGCGCGACAACGTCGTTATCCACGAAGGCACGCTCAAGACGCTCAAGCGCTTCAAGGATGAGGTCGCCGAGGTCCAGTCCGGCCAGGAATGCGGCATGGCGTTCGAGAACTACGACGACATCCGCGCGGAAGACGTCATCGAGATCTTCGAGCGCGAGGAGGTCGAGCGCTCGCTCGACTGACCATTCCGAAAGCTCAAAAGGAAACGGCGCCGTGGGATCCACGGCGCCGTTTTGCATTCAGGTGTCTTGACGTGTCTCAGGTCCGCGCGACGGGGCGACCGACATAGGTCTGCCCATCCACCCGCACCTCGATCTGGCCGTTTCCAAGCGTGCGCACGAACGTCCCCTGAATTGAAACGCAGGTGCCCACTGTGATCGTCCTAATCATGATGTCTTCCCCCAAAAGCAGCCTGATGAGCCCCCGCGTGGCAGCGCGTGTTCTCATCTTGAGGAAAGTATAGGCAGCAATCTTTCGATTTCCCCTAAATCTGAGACAATTGTGAAGGCGCGCCCACCGCGAAGGTCAGAGATAGTCGCGCAGCATGGCCACGAGGGGCACATCGGCCGGGGGCATCGGATAGCTCCGAAGCTCCGTGCCACGCACCCATTTGAGCGCCTGACCCTCCTTGGATCGCGGTGTGCCCTCCCATTTCCGGCAGGCGAAGAGCGGCATTAGGAGGTGGAAATCCTCGTAGGCGTGGGAAGCGAAGGTGAGCGGCGCGAGGCAGCTCTCCCAGGTGCCGATGCCGAGTTCCTCGTCGAGTTCGCGGATGAGCGCGGCCTCGGGACTTTCCCCTGGTTCGACCTTGCCGCCCGGGAACTCCCAGAGACCCGCCATGCTCTTGCCCTCCGGACGCTGGGCCAGGAGAACTCGGCCATCGACGTCGATGAGAGCCACAGCCGAGACGAGGATGATCTTCACGAGCGATAGTCCGCGTTGATCGAGATGTAGCCGTGGGTGAGATCGCAGGTCCACATGGATGCCGCTTCCGCCCCGAGGCCGAGATCGACCCCGATCAGGATTTCCTCGTTCTTCATGTAGGCCGCGCCTTGCTCTTCCGTGTAGTCGGGAGAGACCCAGCCCTCGCGGGCCACCTCGATGTCCCCGAAATGGATGCGGATCAAGTCGCGGTCGACTTCGGCGCCGGATTTGCCGATGGCCATGATGATGCGGCCCCAATTCGGGTCTTCGCCGGCGACGGCCGTCTTCACGAGGGGCGAGTTGGCGATGGCGGAGGCGACCTTTCTCGCGTCCGCATGGGTGCGCGCGCCAGTGACTTCGACCTGAATGAGTTTCGTGGCCCCCTCGCCGTCGCGCACGACCTGCATCGCGAGATCGAACATCACGTCGGCAAGCGCGTGGCGAAACGCCTCTTGCCCCGTTGCATCGACGCCGCTCGCGCCCGTGGCGGCGAGGAGAAGCGTGTCAGAGGTCGACGTGTCACTGTCGACCGTGATGCAGTTGAAGGTTTGGTCGTTGAGGTCGGCCAGCAGCACTTGCAGCGCGGCGGGCTCGTGGGCGGCATCGGTGAAGATGTAGACGAGCATCGTCGCCATGTCGGGCGCGATCATGCCCGAGCCCTTGGCGATGCCCGCAACCGTCACCCTCTTGCCGCCAATTTCCGCCGTGGCCGTCGCGCCCTTGGCGAAGGTGTCCGTTGTGCCGATGGCGCGGGCCGCCGCCTCAAAGGTCGCGGTGCCGAGGCCCTCGGCGAGGGCCTCCATGCGGGCCGCGATGCGCGCGTGGGGAAGCCGCTCGCCGATCACGCCGGTGGAGGCGGTAAAGACGCGCTCGGGCGCGCAGCCCGTCGCCTCCGCCACCGCCGTGCAGAGCGCGGTGACGCTGCCCTCCCCGGCCTTTCCCGTGAAGGCATTGGCGTTGCCTGCGTTGACGAGAAAGGCGGCGGGGCCCACCAAGTCTCCGCCGATCTTGGCCTGGCAATCGAGGACGGGGGCCGCGCGGGTCGCGGAGCGGGTGAAGACCCCGGCCACGGCCGTGCCCGCGTCCATCACCCCGAGCATCACGTCGTCGCGCCCGGTGTAGCGCACGCCCGCCGCCGCCGTGGCGAGGCGCACGCCCCTGACCGGCGCGATCTCAGGAAATCCGCCCGCGGGCGCGAGCGGCGAGACGGCGAGGCTCACTGCCCGAACACGTCGACGGTATTGAGGAGGTTCGGATCGAGCCCCTCGACCCGGCTCACCTCGGCCGCGGCGATGAGGGCGTCGAGCTCTGCGGCGAGGGCGTCGCTCTGGAGCTGCCCCACGATGTCCTCCCGCACGCTCTCGAGGGCCGGCGCGGGCTCGGTGCGGGTCTCATTGAGGGTGATGACGTGCCAGCCGAACTGTGTCTCGACCGGATCCGAGACCCCGCCGACCTCGAGCGCTTCCACGGCGGTCTGGAAGGGGGCGACCATCATGCCCGCGCCAAACCAGCCGAGCTCGCCCCCGCGGGGCCCCGAGGGCCCGGTGGAGAATTCCATGGCGAGCTGTGCGAAAGCGGCGCCGGAGCCGAGCTCGGCAATGAGGGCCTGGGCCTCCTCCTCGGTCTCCACGAGGATGTGGGAGGCATTGTATTCGACTGCGCCCTCGAAGCCGCCGAACTGGGCCTCGTAGGCGGCCTCGACATCGGCATCCGTCACCTCGACCTGACCGAGCGTGCTCAGGACCCGGCTCGCGAGGATCGCGCTGCGGGTGTTCTCCACCGCCTCGTCGAGCCAGGCGGGCTCCTCTGTCACCTGCGCGGCCAGCACGCGCTGCTGGATGAGCTGCTCCACGATCCCCTCGAAGAGCTGCGCGGCCGGGATCGCCTGGTATTCCGGCGGCAGCTGGCGGCGGATATCGATCACGTGGGTGACGGTGATGTCCTGCCCGTTGACGGTGGCCACGACGGTGTCCGGACCGGCCTCTTGCGCGAGGGCCGGCAGCGCCAGAAGCACGAAGGCGGCGGAGGAGAGAAGCGATTTCATGTGATGCATTTTCCTATGGATTCTTCGCGGCCCACACCCCCGTGAGAAGCCTGTAGTGAACGGGGGGCGGCGTTGACTTGCTCTGGTGCGACCCTTACATCGCAGGTGGTCCCGAGGGGGCTCTGCGCGGCCCTGGGCGTTGACGCCAAATAATCGGGTATTCCCCGGGCGCGCAAGCGGACCTCCCTCACAAATAAGAAGACGGCGAAAGAGGCGTGCATGCTTGGTTTAGGTGCGATTTCGAAGAAGGTTTTTGGCACCGCGGATGACCGCAAGGTCAAGCGCGTCCGCCCGCTCGTGGACAAGATCAACGCGCTGGAGCCTGAATTCGAAGCGCTGAGCGACGAGGGCCTGAAGGAGCGCACCGCCGCGCTTTCGGCCCGCGCCAAAGAGGGCGAGAGCCTCGACAGCCTACTGCCCGAGGCCTTCGCCAATTGCCGCGAGGCCGCGCGCCGCGCGCTGGGTCTGCGGGCCTTCGACGTCCAGCTCATGGGCGGCATCTTCCTGCACCAGGGCAACATTGCAGAGATGAAAACCGGTGAGGGCAAGACGCTCGTCGCGACCTTCCCGGCCTACCTGAATGCGCTGTCGGGCAAGGGCGTCCACATCGTCACGGTTAACGATTACCTCGTGCGCCGCGATGCCGAATGGATGGGCAAGGTCTTTGCCGCGCTGGGCATGACGACGGGCGCGGTTTACCCGAGCCAGGAGAATGGCGAAAAGGCCGAGGCCTACGCCGCCGATATCACCTACGCCACGAACAACGAGCTTGGCTTCGACTATCTCCGCGACAACATGGAGACCGAGACCAAGAACATGCGCCAGCGCGGGCACAACTTCGCCATCGTGGACGAGGTGGACTCGATCCTGATCGACGAAGCGCGCACCCCGCTCGTGATCTCCGGCCCTGCCGAGGACCGCTCCGAGCTCTACACCACCATCGACCGGGTTATTCCCGAGATTGCCGAGGATCACTTTACCCTCGATGAAAAGACCCGGCAGGTCACCTTCACCGACGAGGGCAACGAGTGGCTGGAAGAGACGCTCTCCGCCCGCGGGATCTTGCCCGAGGACCAATCGCTCTACGATCCCGAAAGCACCACGATTGTTCACCACGTGAACCAGGGCCTGCGCGCGCACAAGCTCTTCACGAAGGACAAGGACTACATCGTGCGCGGTGACGACGTTGTGCTCATCGACGAGTTCACTGGCCGCATGATGACCGGCCGCCGCTTGTCTGACGGGCTGCATCAGGCCATCGAGGCCAAGGAAGGCGTCTCCATCAAGCCCGAGAACGTGACGCTCGCCTCCGTCACCTTCCAGAATTACTTCCGTCTCTACGGCAAGCTCGCTGGCATGACCGGCACCGCCAAGACCGAGGAAGAGGAATTCGGCCAGATCTACGGCCTCGGTGTCGTGGAGGTGCCGACGAACCGCCCCGTGGCCCGCGCTGACGAGAACGATCAGGTCTACCGCACGCAGGCCGAGAAATTCGCCGCCATCGCGCAGGCGATCAAGGAGGCCAACGAGCGCGGCCAGCCTGTCCTCGTGGGCACGACCTCTATCGAGAAATCCGAGACGCTTTCAAAAATGCTCGACGCGGAAGGGATCGCGCATAACGTCCTCAACGCGCGCCAGCACGAGCAGGAAGCACAGATCATCGCCGATGCCGGCAAGCCCGGTGCCGTGACCATCGCCACCAACATGGCCGGCCGCGGGACCGACATCAAACTCGGCGGCAATGTGGAATTCAAGGTGATGGAGGCCATCGCCGCCGATCCCGAGGGCGACGTGGACGCGATCCGCGCGCGCATCGAGGAAGAGACGAAGGCGGCCGAGGAGCAGGTGAAAGCCGCGGGCGGGCTGTTCGTTCTGGCTACGGAGCGCCATGAGAGCCGCCGCATCGACAACCAGTTGCGCGGCCGGTCGGGCCGCCAGGGCGATCCGGGGCGCAGTTCGTTCTACCTGTCGCTCGATGACGATCTAATGCGCATCTTCGGCTCCGAGCGGCTGGAGAAGGTCTTGAACGGCCTCGGCATGAAAGACGGCGAAGCCATCGTGCACCCCTGGGTGAACAAGAGCCTCGAGCGTGCCCAGGCGAAGGTCGAAGGGCGCAATTTCGACATCCGCAAGCAGCTTCTGAAATTCGATGACGTCATGAACGACCAGCGCAAGGTCATCTTTGGCCAGCGCCTCGAGATCATGGAGGCCGACGACCTCTCCGAGATCACGGCAGACATGCGGCACCAGGTGATCGAAGACATGGTCTCCTTCCACATGCCCAAAGGCTCCTATGCCGATCAGTGGGAGACGGAAAAGCTTTATGCCGAGGTGATCGAGAAACTCGGCCTCGACCTGCCCGTGATCGACTGGGCCGAGGAGGACGGCGTCGACGACGACGTCATGCTCGAGCGGCTCGAAAAGGCCTCCGACGAGGCGATGGCCAAGAAGGCCGTCGATTTCGGCGCCGACACCATGCGCAACGTGGAAAAGCAGCTCCTGCTCCAGACCATCGACCGCAAATGGCGCGAGCACCTGCTGACGCTCGAGCATCTGCGCTCAGTCGTGGGCTTCCGGGGCTATGCCCAGCGGGACCCGCTCAACGAGTACAAGTCAGAGGCGTTCCAGCTCTTTGAATCGCTGCTCGATTCTCTCCGCGAGGACGTGACGCGCCAGCTCGCCCATGCCCGGCCGATGACCGAGGAAGAGCAGAAGGCGCTCGTCGCGCAGTTCCAGGCCCGCCAGAAGGCGCTCATGGACGCGCAGCAAAAGCAAATGCGGGAGCCCGCCATGGCCGGGGCCGCAGCGGGCGCAGCCGCCGGTGCCGCGACGCTCGATGCCCCCGCGCCCACAGGCGAAACGGCGGCCAACATCAAGGATGTGGGGCCGGGCCGCCCGTTGGCGGGCTTCGTGGAGAGCGATCCGAGCACTTGGGGCAATCCTGGGCGCAACGATCAATGCCCCTGCGGGTCCGGCAAGAAATTCAAGCACTGCCACGGCAGCTTCTGAGCCTCCGCGCTGGAGGGACGCTGCCTCAATTTCGGCGGATTCCTGCCAGCAGCCCGGCGCAAAGACTCCGCGCCTTCGCCCTTCGCCCGTCCTTTCGGCGCCCGAATCGTTACCGAATTTAACGCCACGCTAACCGCGAAGGGGGTTCGGCAATGGGTGTTTCAGGATCGATCAAGTTTGGCGACACGGCGCGCAAGCTGGCCATGGCCGGTGGCACCTTCGCTGTCGCGATGGGTGTCGGCTTTTTCATGCAGCAGCGCGAGGCCGACGCGGCCCTGACGCAAATGCAGCCCGCCACGATGGCCCCTGCCCCGGTAAGCGCCGCAGCGCTCCAGATCCCCGAGATGCCTACCGAGCCGAAGCTCGATGCGAGCGACAGCGCGCTCATCGACGTGGCAGCCGAGATCAAGGAAAACGGCGCCGCGCCGGTCGTGGGCGCGGCCTTCGCGTCCGCTGACGGGATGGCGCCGTCGCTCGACATGGTGCCCATGGACATGCCCTCCGCCGATGTCTCGCTCGAGATCCCGGCGACCCCGGCAGAGGCCGATTGCACCCAGACCATGACAGCCGCCGCACGGGATGCCGCGCTCGTGGCGCTCTCGCTTTCCGCCCCCTGCGCGGCCAACGCCGATTTCACCGTGCATCACGAGGGCATGATGTTTACCGCGCGTACCGATGATGCGGGCAAGGCCACCGTGATCGCTCCGGCACTCTCGGAAGAAGCGGTCTTCATCGCGGAGTTCGCGGACGGCACCGGCCCCGTGGGCTCGGCGACAGTGTCTGATCTCGCGGGCTTTGACCGCGTCGTTGTGCAGTGGCATGGCGCAGCCGATTTCGAACTTCACGCGCTGGAAGCCGGCGCGACCTACGGCGAGGTGGGCCATGTCTGGCTAGAATCGCCCGGCTCTGCCGCGCTTGCGGCACAGGGCGCGGGTGGATTTCTCCTGACGATGGGCGACGCGCGTACTGCCGAGCCGCGTTTCGCGCAGGTCTATACCTATCCGCGCAGCGCGACCGAGACGGTCGGCGGCGTGGCTCTGAGCGTGGAAACTGAAATCACGGCCACCAACTGCGCCACGGACGTGGCCGCGCAGACCCTTGGCCGCATGGGCGGCACCGAGGGCGTCCGCATCGTAGACCTGATGCTGGCCGTGCCGGATTGCGATGCGATCGGGGACTTCCTCGTGCTGCGCAACGTCCTGCCGGACCTGAAGGTCTCCCGCCTCTGATCCGCCGGCGCGTGTCGCGCGCCGCGCTAGAAATACCCCTCCGATCGAAAGCTGAGCTCCCGGCTCTGCCCGATGATCAGGTGGTCGTGGAGGGTAATGCCCAGTGCCTCTGCCGCCTGAGCCACCTTGTGGGTCATCGTAATGTCAGCCTCCGAGGGCGTCGGATCCCCCGAGGGGTGATTGTGCACGAGGATGAGCGCGGACGCCTCTAGCGCGAGGGCGCGCTTCACCACTTCGCGCGGGTAGACAGGCACATGATCGACGGTGCCCCGCGCCTGCGCCTCGTCCGCGATGAGGACGTTCTTTCTGTCGAGGTAGAGGACGCGAAATTGCTCCGTCGCACGGTGCGCCATGGCGGTGTGGCAGTAATCCAGCAGCTCGGCCCAGCCTGAGAGCACGGGCCGCTGCATGACGCGCGCGCGGGCGAGCCTGTGCGCGGCGGCCTCCACGATCTTGAGCTCGGTGATGACGGCCTGGCCCGCGCCCTTGACGGCGGCGAGGCGGTCGGGGTCAGCGGAGACGACGCGGTTGAAATCGCCGAAGGTGTCGAGGAGCGTGCGGGCCAGCGGCTTCACGTCCTGGCGCGGGATGGCGCGGAAGAGGAGAAGCTCGAGCAACTCGTAGTCCGGCAGCGCGTCAGACCCGCCCGCCATGAAGCGTGCGCGCAGCCGCGCGCGATGGTCCCTGATATACGAGGGCTGCTTTTGGCCCGCCTGAGCGGGCACCTCGTCGCCCCCGAAGAGCTCCATGGGTTTTTCACCAAATTGCATGGACGCATACGCGACGATTCCCCTTAAGAGCCCGTTAACCCCGGCAGGCCCACGAATTTTTGCAAAAATTCGTGGCGCTCAGACCGACACAACGCGCAGCGTCAGATTGATGCGCCCGCCATCGCGGAGGAGCGAGGACGAGCCGTGCCGCACGCGGTCGATCCCGTGAAAGGCCAGCCGCGCCTCTCCGCCCATCACGACCACATCGCCGCTCTCAAGCCAGACGCTCTCCGTCTTGCCGCCGCGCTCCACGTTGCCCATCCGGAAGAGCGCGCTGTCGCCGAGGGAGACCGACACCACCGGCCAATCGAAATCGCCCTCGTCGCGGTCCTGGTGCATACCCATCTTCGCGCCCTCCCCGTACCAGTTGATGAGACAGCAATCGGGCACGCGGTCATGGCCGGTGACGCCCTTCCAGATGCCGAGGACAGGGTCGGGGATCGGAGGCCAGGCGCTGCCGGAGGGGTGTGTTTGCGCGTACCTGTAGCCGCGTCGGTCGGTGATCCAGCCCACGCGCCCGGCCGCCGACATCCGCACTGACATCGGCCGGCCCGACGGCGTCACCGGTTGCACCAGCGGCGCCTTGCGGAGCACGCCGCGCAGCGCCTCCACCAGCGCGGCCTGCGCCGGGGCGTCGAGCCAGCCCTTGTGGACGTCGAAACCTTTTACCCTCAGTGGCTGCATTCTCTCCTCACGGCCTCTTCACGGTTCCTTGCAGGGCTCCAGTGACCTTCCTATATAGCCCAACAACGGAGCGGCCACTGGCCGCTTCTGAACCTTTTGAACACCGGGTGCCGCGCAAGGCGGGCCCCTATCAAGCATCGCCAGGAAGGGATGAAATAGCATGGCAAAAGTCATCGGTATCGACCTCGGGACGACCAACAGCTGCGTGGCTATCATGGACGGCTCCCAGCCCCGCGTGATCGAAAACTCGGAAGGCGCACGCACCACGCCCTCCATCGTCGCTTTTACGGATGACGAGCGCCTCACGGGCCAGCCGGCCAAGCGCCAGGCCGTCACTAACCCGACGAACACCATTTTTGGCGTCAAGCGTCTCATCGGCCGCCGGTTCGACGACGCGGATCTCGCCAAGGACAAGAAGAACATGCCGTTCAACGTCATCAATGGCGGCAACGGCGACGCGTGGGTCGAGGCCAAGGACGAGAAGTACTCTCCCTCGCAGATCTCCGCCTTCATCCTGCAGAAGATGAAAGAGACAGCCGAGTCCTATCTCGGCGAGAAGGTCGAGCAGGCGGTCATCACCGTCCCCGCCTATTTCAATGACGCCCAGCGGCAGGCCACGAAGGACGCGGGCAAGATCGCGGGCCTCGAAGTGCTCCGCATCATCAACGAGCCGACGGCAGCCGCGCTGGCCTATGGCCTCGACAAGAAAGACACTCAGACGATCGCGGTCTACGACCTGGGCGGCGGCACGTTCGACGTGACGATCCTCGAGATCGACGACGGCCTTTTCGAAGTGAAATCCACCAATGGCGACACGTTCCTCGGCGGTGAAGACTTCGACATGCGGATCGTCAATTACCTCGCCGACGAGTTCAAGAAAGAGCACGGCGTGGATCTCACCGCAGACAAGATGGCACTCCAGCGCCTGAAGGAAGCGGCGGAGAAGGCGAAGATCGAGCTTTCCTCCTCGTCGCAGACCGAGATCAACCAGCCGTTTATCTCCATGGACGGCAAGACCGGCACGCCGCTTCACATGGTGGTCAAGCTCACCCGCGCGAAGCTCGAGAGCCTCGTGGGCGACCTGATCAAGCAGTCCCTCGCGCCCTGCAAGGCGGCGCTGAAGGATGCGGGCGTCTCCACCGGCGAGATCGACGAGGTCGTGCTCGTCGGCGGCATGACGCGCATGCCCAAGGTGATCGAAGAGGTGACGAAGTTCTTCGGCAAAGAGCCGAACAAGGGCGTGAACCCCGACGAGGTCGTCGCCATGGGCGCGGCCATTCAGGCGGGCGTGCTGCAAGGTGACGTGAAGGACGTCGTCCTCCTCGACGTGACGCCGCTCTCGCTCGGCATCGAGACGCTCGGTGGCGTGTTCACCCGCCTCATCGACCGCAACACGACGATCCCGACGAAGAAGAGCCAGATCTTCTCCACCGCGGAAGACAACCAGAACGCCGTGACGATCCGGGTTTTCCAGGGGGAGCGTGAGATGGCATCCGACAACAAGATGCTCGGCGCCTTCAACCTCGAGGATATCCCGCCCGCGCCACGTGGCGTGCCGCAGATCGAGGTAACCTTCGACATCGACGCCAACGGCATCGTGTCCGTGGGCGCCGCGGACAAGGGCACCGGCAAGGAGCAGAAGATCACCATCCAGGCCTCCGGTGGCCTCAGCGACGACGACATCGAGAAGATGGTCAAGGACGCCGAGGAAAACGCCGAGGCGGACAAGAGCCGCCGCGAGCTAGTGGAAGCCAAGAACCAGGCGGAGAGCCTCATCCACTCGACCGAAAAGTCGATGGAAGAGCATTCCGACAAGGTGGACCCGTCCACGATCGAGGCCATCGAGCTTGCGATCTCCGCGCTCAAGGAGGATCTCGAGGGCGAGGATGCCGGCAAGATCAAGGGCGGCATCCAGAACGTGACAGAAGCCGCCATGAAGCTGGGCGAGGCGATCTACAAGGCCTCCCAGGAGGGCGCTGAAGCCGGTGACGGCGAAGAGCCCGCCGATGGCGACCGCGGCGTGGACGAGGACATCGTCGATGCCGACTTCGAAGATCTGGGCGACGACAAGCGTTAAGGCGCGAGACGTCAGGAACCAATGGGGCGGCTGATTAGGTCGCCCCACGTTCCTTTAGAGGAGCCCGTGAATGAGCAAACGCGATTACTACGAAACGCTTGGGGTCTCGAAAGGCGCTGCCTCTGACGAGATCAAGAAGGCCTATCGCCGGAAGGCGAAAGAGCTGCACCCCGACCGCAACTCCGACAATCCCAATGCCGAGGCCCAGTTCAAGGAAGTGAACGAGGCCTATGACGTCCTGAAGGACGCGGACAAGAAGGCGGCCTATGACCGCTTCGGCCACGCGGCCTTCGAGGGCGGCATGGGTGGCGGGCGCGCGGGCGGGGCCGGCGGGCAGGGCGATTTCGCCTCGGCCTTTTCCGATGTGTTCGACGATCTCTTCGGCGATTTCATGGGCGGTCAGCAGCGGGGCGGCCGTGGCCGGCGCGCCGCGCGCGGCTCGGACCTGCGGTACAATCTGCGCATCGATCTCGAGGACGCCTTCGAGGGCTTGTCGAAGACAATCAACGTCCCCACTTCCGTGGCCTGCTCTTCCTGCGAAGGGTCGGGCGCAGAGGGCGGCAGCGAGCCCGTCACCTGCCCGACTTGCTCGGGCATGGGGAAGGTGCGCGCGCAGCAGGGCTTTTTCACGGTGGAGCGTACCTGCCCCACCTGCAATGGCATGGGCCAGATCATCCAGAATCCCTGCCGCGTCTGCGGCGGTGCGGGTCGCGTCGAAAAGGACCGCGCGCTTTCCGTCAACATTCCAGCCGGCGTCGAGACAGGCACCCGCATCCGCCTTTCCGGCGAGGGCGAGGCAGGCATGCGCGGCGGTCCCTCGGGCGATCTCTACATCTTCATCGAGGTGGCCGATCATCCGATCTTCCAGCGTGAAGGCTCCGATCTCTATTGCCGCGTGCCGGTGAGCATGACCTCGGCGGCCATGGGCGGGGATATCGAGGTGCCGACGATCGATGGCGGCCGCAGCCGCGTGAAGATCCCGGCGGGCAGCCAGTCCGGCCGCCAGATGCGGCTCCGCGCCAAGGGCATGCCTGCGCTGCGCGGCGCGGGCACCGGTGACATGTTCATAGAGCTCGCCGTGGAGACCCCGGTGAACCTGACGAGCCGCCAGAAAGAGCTCCTGAAAGAGTTCGAAGAACTCAGCGCCGACAACAACCCGGAGAGCTCGAGCTTCGTGAAGTCGGTGAAGAACTTCTGGGAGAAGATGAAGGGCTGAGCCCTGCCGCCTCAGGATTGCACGGTGCCTGCAACGTGTGGGTGCCGTGCGCAGCGCCCGCACGCGTCTCTCAAATAGCTATAGTTGCGCGAGGGTCGCTACGCCCGTGCACCCCAGCTCGCGGAGGCATGACGGCGCGTGTAAAATTCCAGCATGAACCCGATCACGATCAGCACAAGCGCGACGTAGATCGGATACTCGATGGAGGTATTCCGCGGCGCGTAGTTGATGAAGGCAAAGCCGCGCGCCTGATCGATGGCGTGAAAGAGCGGATTCCAGTCGAACATCGCAAGCATCACGGGCGGAAGCTGATTGGCCACGAACATCTTCCCCGATGCCACCATGTTGGCCCGGGTGTAGACCTGCGCGATGATACCCACGACGGAGGGCGACCACGGCTTGAGCGCGAGCAGGACGATCCCTACCGCCGCTCCGGCGAACCACGCGATGAGAAACATCCCAAAGGTCTGGATCGGGCGGTCGATGTCCACCGGCTCGAGGATGACGTGGTAGCCGAGGAGCACGATGATCGCCGTCAGCGTCTGGGTGTAGAGCGTGGCCAGCGCGGATCCCGCAAGGGCGATGAGCGTGTTCATCGGCGCGTGCTGCATCATCGGGCTCGCCGGGCCCTCGGATCCGAAGACCGCGTTGACCGTCTTGATGTGGGTCATGAAGAGGAAGATCCCCGACATGAGATAGACGAGAAAATCCCCGCGGATCGCCATGCTCCGCAGCCCGAGGATCGTGAACATGAGGTAGAAGGCCGCCACGAGCATGACCGCCTGAAGCATGTTGACCAGCAGGCCCATGAGCGCATTGGCGTGGCCGCGCCGGATATTGCGCACGATGGAGTGGTAGATCAGCTCCAGTATGTTCGCGGCCGCCGAGCGCCGCGTGCGGATGCGTGACTGTTCAAACATGGGACCTCTGCCTCGGTACGCCTTATGTCGGCCCGGCAGGGCCGGGATCGGGGTGTCGTCACCCTCGTTACTCCGGCAGACCTTGCCCACCGGTTATCCCGCGATGATAAGGCGGGGCAGGAATCCGATCAAGAATTCGAAAGGCCGCGCCGTGGACTATGCAAAACTGGAAGAGGTCATGCGGCGCTTGGCGCTGGAGGCAGGCGAGAAGATCATGGAGATCTACGAGGCCGATGATTTCGACGTGAAGGTAAAATCGGATGCGAGCCCCGTGACCGAGGCCGACGAGGCAGCCGATGCGCTGATCTCGGCAGGCCTGCGCGCTGCCTTTCCGGAGGTGACGCTCGTCACGGAGGAGCAATCGGCCTCCCATGCCGTGCAGGCGGAGACCTTTCTCATCGTCGACCCGCTCGACGGGACGAAGGAATTCATCCATCGCAGGGGTGATTTCACAGTCAATATCGCGCTGGTCGAAGGCGGCCGGCCCACGCGCGGCGTCGTCTACGCGCCCGCCAAGGGCCGCCTCTTTTACACCGATGCCGTGGGGCACACGGTGGAGGAGGAGGGGCCTTTCGATCTCGCCCGGCCCGGCGCGACACGGCCTCTTTCGGTGAAGGCGCCGGACAACGCCGCGCTCCTCGTCGTGGCGTCGAAATCGCATCGCTCGTTCGAGCTCGAAGAGTACATCGCGCGCTACAGCGTGGCCGACAGCAAGGCGGCGGGATCGTCGCTCAAGTTCTGCCTCATCGCCAGCGGAGAGGCGGACCTCTACCCCCGGTTGGGGCGCACCATGGAATGGGATACCGCGGCGGCCCATGCCGTCCTCGCGGGGGCGGGCGGCGCGGTCGTGCGGTTCGATGACCTGACGCCGCTTACCTACGGAAAGGCTGGCTACGAGAACCCCTATTTCATCGCTCATGCGCCGGGCGTGGACCTCGTAAAGCCATGAAGACCCTCATCGTCATTCCCGCGCGCTATGCCTCGACGCGTTATCCCGGGAAGCCGCTTGTCGCGCTCCGCGGTGCGACGGGCGAGGCGCGGAGCCTTCTTGCGCGCTCCTGGGAGGCTGCGCAGGGCGTGGCGGGCATCGACCGGGTGGTGATCGCCACCGACGACAGGCGCATCGAAGCCGCCGGGCAGGCGCTCGGCGCGGACGTTGTCATGACCTCGCCTGCCGCCGCCAACGGGACAGAGCGCGTGGCAGAGGCCCATGCCGCGCTGGGCGGCGGCTATGACATCGTGGTCAATCTGCAAGGCGACGCGCCGCTCACGCCCGCCTGGTTCGTGGAGGAGCTCGTCGCCGGGCTCAAGGCCACGCCAGAGGCCGATATCGCGACGCCCGTGCTGCGCTGCGACGGGCGGGCGCTCAACGGCTTCCTCGAGGATCGGAAGGCCGGGCGCGTGGGCGGGACCACCGCCGTCTTCGGCGCGGGGCGTCGCGGGCTCTACTTCTCCAAGGAAGTGATCCCTTTCACAGCGCGCCGATATGCCGAGGACGAAGCGACCCCTGTCTTTCACCACGTTGGGGTCTATGCCTACCGGCCCGGGGCCCTCGCGGACTATCCCGGCTGGCCCATTGGCCCCCTCGAGACGCTCGAAGGCCTCGAGCAGCTGCGCTTTCTCGAGCAGGGGCGGGAGGTGCTTTGCGTCGAGGTCGAGGCGCGCGGGCGGGAGTTCTGGGAACTCAACAATCCCGAGGACGTGGCCCGGATCGAACGCATCCTCGCGGATGCGGGGCTGCGCTGAGGGTCGGCGGCATGTCGCAATTACATCGCATCCGGTCCGAGTTTCAGGCAGGCTCTCGCCATCGGCTCGAAATCGGGCTTTTCGGTGCGCGCCGTTACGGTATGACGAGTGAAAAGAGGGTCCCATGGCCAAAAAGGTGACGAAGGCGATCTTCCCCGTGGCGGGGCAAGGCACGCGGTTTCTCCCGGCGACGAAGTCTGTTCCGAAAGAGATCATGACCCTCGTGGATCGCCCGTTGATCCAGTACGCCATCGACGAGGCGCGGGCCGCCGGCATCAAGGAATTCATCTTCGTGACCTCGCGCGGGAAATCCGCGCTGGAGGATTATTTCGACCACGCGCCGGAGCTCGAGGGGACGCTCAAGAAGAAGGGCAAGACCGCGCTTCTCGAAACGCTGAAGTCGACCAACATGGAATCGGGGGCCATCGCCTATATCCGCCAGCATCGCGCGTTGGGCCTCGGGCATGCGGTCTGGTGCGCACGGCGGCTCGTCCATAACGAGCCCTTCGCCGTGATCCTCCCCGACGATGTGATCGCCGGCAAGGAAAGCTGCCTGAAGCAGATGGTAGAGGCCTACAACGAGACGGGCGGCAATATCGTGGCGGCCATGGAGGTGCCTCAGGAGAAAGTGTCCTCTTACGGCGTGCTCGACGTGGCCGAGGACATGGGTCATCTCGTTTCGGCGAAGGGCCTCGTGGAAAAGCCGGAAGCCTCCGCTGCGCCGTCGAACCTCGCCGTGATCGGCCGGTATATCCTCAAGCCGTCGGTCATGACCCATCTCAACCGCATGAAGAGCGGCGCGGGTGGAGAGATCCAGCTCACCGACGCCATCGCGAAGGAGCTCGAGGAGGGCGAGAGCGTCTACGGTCTCCGCTTCCGGGGGCAGCGCTTCGATTGTGGCTCAAAGGCCGGGTTCCTGCAGGCGACGGTGGCCTTCGGCCTCGCCCGGGAAGACCTGCGTGACGAGTTCTCTTCCTATCTCGACGAGCTGAGCGCGGCCCGCAAAGCCGCGCAGTAGCGCTCATGGCTGGCGCCGCCGCGGAGCTCTGGCTGGCCTACAAGCTGCGCTGGCGCCGGCGGAAGTATCTCGCCCGCGCGTGGCGGAAGCGGCATGAGCTGACGCCGGTGAATTTCAGGCTTCACGACGCGCCGGGCCACCGCATCCTGTGCTTTTCCACCATGCGCAACGAGATCGCGCGACTGCCGTTCTGGCTCGAGCACCATCGGGCGCTGGGCGTGGAACACTTCCTCATCGTCGACAATTGCTCCGATGACGGGACGACGGACTACCTCGCCCAGGCCCCGGATGTCAGCCTGTGGCGGACGGCTGCGAGCTACAAGGCGGCGCGCTTCGGCGTGGACTGGCTCAACCGTCTCCAGCATCTCTACGCGCCGGGCCGTTGGGCGCTCACGCTGGATGCGGATGAGTGTCTAACATACCCCGAAGCGGCCTCTCGCCCCTTGCCTGAGCTCTGTGAGTGGCTCGACGCGCGCGGCATCGAGAGCTTTGGTGCGCTGATGCTCGATCTCTATCCCGATGGCCCCTTGGGCGCGGCTCCCTACGCGCCCGGGCGCCCGGTCTGGGAGACGCTCACGCATTTCGACGCGCACGGCTATACGTGGGAATACCAGCCGAAATTCAGGAACATCTCGATCCGGGGTGGGCCGCGCAAGCGGGTCTTCTTCGCGGATGCGCCCGATCATGCGCCCCACCTCCACAAGGTGCCGCTCGTGAAATGGCGGCGCGGGTTGGCCTATGCGAGCTCGACACATCTCGCTCTGCCCCGGCGGCTCAACGATGCTTTTGACGCGCGCCATGCACGGCCCACGGGCGTTCTTCTCCATTCAAAGCTTCTGCCCGAGGTCGTCACCAAATCCGCCGAGGAAAAGCTCCGCGCCGAGCATTTCACCCATCCCGATCGCTACGGGGCTTATTACGACCGCCTCACGCAAAGCCCGACCCTCATCGGGGCGCCCTCGACCCGCTATGACGGCCCGGCGCAGCTCGAGGCGCTCGGCCTCATGCGCCGGGGGGAGTGGCCAAACGGCCCGAGGTGAGTCTTTCGTGACGCAGGGTCGTGTCCAACTGGGGGACAATTCCTTGTCTGGTGCAGCCGGAGCACCTACACCTTGAGAAAGCCTTGCGAGAACAGGGCACCAGCGGCATGGGCAGCGGGCGAGGGTTAACCAATCCTTGGGCAAAACGGCCTACGGTCGCGCAGGAGGCAACGGGGTAACCTTTGGGCGTTTTGCAGACATACCGCATGCGTTTACGCCGCAAGCGTTACATCGTGCGAGGGCTGCGCAAGCGCCGCGAGCTGCGCTCCGTCGTCAACCGCACATCCGAGATCAAGCCGGACGATATCCTGCTCTTCTGTACGCAGCGGAACGAGAAGGTCCGCCTGCCCTACTTCCTGAAGTACTACCGCGATCTGGGCGTCGATCATTTCATCTTCGTCGACAATGACAGCTCGGACGGCTCCGCGCCCTATCTCGCCGCCCAGAGGGATGTCTCGCTGTGGCACACTGAGGCGAGTTACAAGCGCGCGCGCTACGGGGTGGACTGGCTCAATTACCTGATGCGCCAATACGCCCACGGGCATTGGTGCCTGACGGTGGATCCCGATGAATTCCTCGTCTACCCGTTTTGCGATACGCGGCCCCTCCCCGCGCTGACGGACTGGCTCGATGCCTCCGGACACCAGTCCATGGGCGCCATGCTCCTCGACATGTATCCCAAGGGACGTATGGACGCGCTGCCCTACCGCGAGGGTCAGAATCCGCTCGAGATCGCGAGCTGGTTTGACAGCGGGAATTACTCGATCTCCGAGAACCACACCTATCGCAATCTCTGGATTCAGGGCGGCCCCCGGGCGCGGAAATTCTTCCCCATGGACCCGCGGCGTGCGCCGGCGCTCAACAAGATCCCGCTGGTGAAGTGGCGGCGCTCCTATGTCTATGTCAGCTCGACCCACATGCTGCTGCCGCGCAAGCTCAACCGCGTGTTTGACCCGACGGGGGGCGAAAAGGCCTCGGGCGCGCTCCTCCACACGAAGTTTCTCGATACCTTCGCCGAGAAGGCAAGCGAGGAGCTGAAGCGCGGCCAGCACTATGCCCGCTCGTCGGAATACAAGGCCTATGCCGAGGGGATCGCGCAGGATCCGGACCTCTGGTGTAAATGGTCGGAGAAATACATCAACTGGCGCCAGCTCGAGATCCTCGGCCTCATGTCCAAGGGCAACTGGGCATGACCGCCTCGCTGGGCATCGTCATGCTCGTGCACAACGCGCTCAATCGCGCCGAGCAGGTGGCCCGGCACTGGGCGGCGGCGGGGTGCCCGGTTGTGATCCACGTGGACCGCAACGTGAAGAATGCCGTCAATGCTGCCTTCGTGAAGGCGCTGGCCGACGAGCCACTCGTGCAGTTTTCCTCCCGCCACCGCTGCGAATGGGGCACCTGGGGCATCGTGGCAGGCACGCAGGCCGCGGCGGAGCAGCTCCTCGCCGGGTTTCCGGACGTGCGCCATGTCTTTCTCGCCTCGGGCGCGTGCCTGCCGCTGCGCCCGGTGGACGAACTCATCGCCTATCTCGACGAGCGTCCGCGCACGGATTTCATCGAGAGCGCCACGACGGCGGATGTTCCCTGGACGGTGGGCGGCCTCGACGAGGAACGATTCACGCTGCATTTCCCATTCTCGTGGAAAAAGCAGCGCAAGCTTTTCGACCGCGCGGTGGAGCTCCAGCGCAAGCTCGGCATCAAGCGCAAGGTGCCGCCGGGGATCGTGCCTCACATGGGCTCGCAATGGTGGTGCCTGACGCGGCGTACGCTGAGCGCGATCCTGAGCTCTCCGGACCGCGCCTACCACGATGCCTATTTCTCCACCGTTTGGATCCCGGATGAGAGCTATTTTCAGACTCTGTGCCGCCTGTATTCGTCCGATGTGCAGAGCCGCTCCCTGACGCTGTCAAAGTTCGACCATCAGGGTAAACCGCACATCTTCTACGACGATCACCTGCAGCTTCTGCGGCGCTCGGATTGCTTTGTGGCGCGCAAGATCTGGCCGCGGGCCAACCTGCTCTACGACAGTTTCCTGACCGATGCAGCTCACGCGATGAAGAAGGCGGAGCCGGATCGTGGCAAGATCGACCGTGTCTTTTCCCGCGCCATCGACCTGCGCGTCCGCGGTCGGCCAGGGCTCTACATGCAGTCACGCTTCCCGCGGAAGCAGTGGGACAATTGCACGACGGCGGCGCCCTACACCGTCTTCGAGGGGTTCACCGATATCTTCGAGGATTGGGAGGAGTGGCTTTCCAAGAATACAGGCGCGCGGGTGCACGGGCACCTCTTCGCCGAGAACTGGGTGCAATTCTCCGGCCGTGAAAAGAGCTTTGCCGGTGCGCTCTATGACAGCGCCGAGGCACGGGATTACAACCCGCGTTCCTTCCTCACCAACCTGATCTGGAACACGCGGGGCGAGCACCAGTGCTTCCAGTTCGGCCCGTGGGACAGCCAATTCATCCATTGGGACCTCGCAAAAGACCCCAACGCCCGGATCTACGTCATCACTGGCTCCTGGGCGTTGCAGCATTTCCGTTCCAACGCGGATTTCATCGATATCCGGCGCGATGCGGCCTGGCGGCAGAAGATCGAGGCGGACCACCTCTACGCGCTCAAGAGCGAATGGGCCGCCGCCAAGGTCAAGGTGCTGACCATGACCGAATTCATCGAAAGTCCCATGGAGCACCTCCAGAACATCATCGATGACCTCGCCGGCGAAGGGGCGCGGCGCCTTACGGAAGCGCCCCGGATGCACAATCTCAAGGGCTTCGGGAAATTCCTCCAGACGCTGAAGAACGAGGGGATGCATCCATACCTGATGGGCGATTACCCGATCAACGACATGCCCGAGCGTCCGCGGCAGCGCGCGCGGCGGCCCTATCTCGTCAAGAAGTGAGCCATGGCGCAGTTTGATACCTTCGTGCTCTTTGCCGAGATGCGCACGGGCTCGAACCTGCTGGAAGCCAATCTCAATCTCTATCCCGATCTCGCCTGTCTCGGAGAGGTCTTCAATCCGGTTTTTCTCGCTTATCCGGGCACGGAAGAGCTATTGGGCTTTGACCAGGCCGCGCGCGACGCGGACCCGCGCGCGCTCCTTGCCGCGATCAAGGCGGAGCCCGGGGTGCAGGGCTTTCGCTACTTCCATGACCACCATCCCGGCGTGCTCGACGCGGTTCTCGAAGATCGCCAATGCGCCAAGATCATCCTCACCCGAAACCCGGTGGATAGCTACGTCAGCTGGAAGATCGCCCAAGCCACGGGACAGTGGAAGCTCACCAACGCCACCAACAAGCGTGCCGCCAAGGCGCAGTTCGATGCGGCCGAGTTCGAAACGCATCTCGACGCCTTGCAGGCCTTTCAGCTCAAGGTCATGGGCGCGCTGCAAAAGACGGGGCAAACAGCCTTCTACCTCGCCTACGAGGACTTGCAGGACATCGATGTGATGAACGGGCTCGCGGCCTATCTCGGCTCTGACACGGCGCTCGACGGCCTTTCTAAGAAGCTCAAGAAGCAAAACCCTGCGCCGCTCGCCGACAAGGTGGAGAACTTCTCGGAGATGGAAGCGGCGCTGGCCCGGCTTGACCGCTTCGACCTCTCACGCACGCCCTATTTCGAGCCGCGCCGTGGCCCGGCGATTCCGGGTTGGGCGGCGGCGGCGGATGCCCCTCTTCTTTTCATGCCGATCCGTTCGGGGCCGGCGCCCGCGATAAAGGCGTGGCTTGCGCGGTTTGGCGCGGGCGGGCTCGTGGAGGATTTCAGCCAAAAGAAGCTCAGGCAATGGAAGCGCGGGCATGCCGGGCATCGCAGCTTCACGGTCGTGCGCCACCCGCTGGCGCGCGCCTACCAGGCCTTCGAGGACCACATCCTCGGGACCGGCAAGGGCAGCTTCCCTGCGATCAGAGAGACGCTCATGCGGGTCTACAAGGTGCCCATCCTGGCCGAGGGCCCGGACGAGGACTGGACGGCGGAGGCACAGCGTGCGGCGTTCGAGGCGTACCTGGGCTTCGTGAAGATGAACCTCGATGGCCAGACAGCCGTGCGGGTGGATGCAAGCTGGGCCACGCAGGCGCAGACGATCCAGGGCTTTTCCGAGTTCCTTGCGCCAGACATGATCCTGCGGGAGCCCAACCTCGGCACGGAGCTCGCGATGCTGTGCGAGCTTGTGGGTGAGGAGCCGCCGGAGCTGCCGGCTACGGCCGGGACCCACACGATCCCCCTCGCAGAGATCTACGACGACCGCCTCGAGGCGCGCGCGCGGGATGTCTATCAGCGGGATTACCTGACCTTCGGCTTCGCAGACTGGCAGCCGTAAGGCGCTGGGCCAGCGGGTGGCCGGTGCTAGGCGGCGGCGATGGCCGGGGCCTGCGCAAGAATGCCGTGGAGCGCCGCCGCGTTGCGATTGGAGCGCAGCTTTTCACAGACGCTCTCATTGCGCAGCGTGCGCGCCACCAGTGCGAGGGCCTTCAGATGCTCTGCACCTGCTTCCTCGGGCGCAAAGAGGCAAAAGACGAGGTCCACCGGTTGCTTGTCCACCGCCTCGAAGCTCAGGGGCTTGTCGAGGCGGATGAAGACGCCGAGCACGCTGTCGATCCCGCTCACACGGGCATGGGGGAGCGCGACGCCGTGGCCCACGCCCGTCGGGCCCAGGTTCTCGCGCTCCATGAGCGCTTCCACGGCTGACGGGAGCGACACGCCATAGGCATCGATCGCGAGGTCCACGGCGTCGTGGAACAAGCGCTTCTTCGACGTCACTTGCCCCAACACCTTCACGGCCTCGGGCTTGAGGATGCTCAACAAATCCATGTCCTTGCGGCTCTTCTGCTCCGGCTTTCGGCGATATCAGCCCGTCTGCGTGGGGTCGATCCAGCCGATATTGCCATCGTCGCGGCGGTAGACGACGTTTGTCCGCCCCGCGGTCTCATTCTTGAATACCAATACGGGCGAGCCCGCGAGTTCCATTTGCATGACGGCCTCGCCTACGGAGAGGGCCGGTATTTGCGTTTCTGTCTCCGCGACGATGATGGGCTGCAGGCTTTCGGGCTCCGCTCCCTCTCCCTCGTCGGTTGAGCTGGCGAGGATATACGAGGCTCCGCCAGAGAGTTCAACGGGGGTTGCACGCTCTTTGTGATGGTCCTTGAGGCGCCGTTTGTAGCGCCGGAGCTGCTTGTCCATTTTCTCAAGTGCCGCCTCGAAAGAGGCATAGATATCAACGGCCTGACCGCGCGCTTGCACCGTCAGACCAGTGGAAAGATGGACCACTGCCTCGCAGGCGTGTTCATGGGCTGACTTCGAAAAGACCACCGTGGCGTCCGTCGGTCGACCCGCATACTTGCCCAGTGTCGCGCTGAGCTCGCTCTCCACATGGGTTTGAAGTGCCGAACCGATATCGATCTGTTTGCCGGTGATCTGGTAGCGCATGGGGCCTCTCTTTCATCGTCGCACGTCTCCACAGGGCGGGACATACCGCCGGGGGAAGCTAGCGTAGGGGAGTGAGCGTGGTCCCGGGCCCAATGCCACGCGCAGTCCGGGTGGGCTGCGATGTGGTGGGGCGTCCTAGGGTGCCTTGCATACCTTTAATGTGGGGATCAGGGGGGCGGTCTGTCAATCCAAAGAGTGTTAATGGCTCAGAAACGGAAGTTCTGGCCGAGATAGACGCGGCGGACATTTTCGTCTTCCACGATCTCCTTGGTGGTGCCGGACATGAGCACCTTGCCGTCGTGCAGAATGTAGGCGCGGTCCACGATGCCGAGCGTTTCCTGGACGTTGTGGTCGGTGATGAGGACGCCGAGGCCCCGACTCTTGAGCGCGTTCACGAGGCCGCGGATCTCGCCCACCGCGATGGGATCGACGCCCGCGAACGGCTCGTCGAGGAGAAGGTACTTGGGATTGGCCGCGAGGCAGCGGGCGATCTCCACCCGGCGCCGTTCACCGCCCGAAAGCGCGAGGGCCGGCGCGCGGCGAAGATGCTCGATGGAGAATTCGGCGAGAAGCTCTTCCAGACGGCGGTCCCGCGTCTTGCGCTTGGGTTCTGCGATCTCGAGGATCGCCATGATATTGTCTTCCACGTTGAGCCCGCGAAAGATCGACATTTCCTGCGGCAGGTAGCCGATCCCCTGGGCCGCGCGGCGGTACATGGGCAGCGCGCTGACATCACGCCCATCGACGGAGACCTGCCCGGCTTCCGCGTCCACCAGGCCTGCGATGGCGTAAAAGCAGGTCGTCTTGCCGGAGCCGTTGGGCCCGAGCAGCGCCACAACTTCGCCCCGCGCGAGGGAAAGGCTCACATCGCGAATGACGAGCTTCTTGCGATAGCTCTTGCGTAGGTTGCGGACAACAAGGCCTGACTGGCCCTCGGTGATGCTGAGCTCGGGCTTATTCATCGGCATCATTGGGCTGCAAGACGGTGCGGACACGGCCCTCCAGAAGCGCTGTGCCGCTGGAAAGGTCCACCCGCATACGCTCGGCGGAGACGGCGCTGCGGCCCTGGCTCAGGAGAACGTCGCCGGTGAGCAGCATCTCGTCCGCGCTCAGCGTGTAGAGCGCGGTCGTGGCTTCCACCTCCTCCTCAGGGGTGACGACGATGACACCTCCTTCGGCGAGAATGGTGTCGATTCCGCCCGCCTCCGTGTAGGTGACCGTCACTTGCGGCGCCGAGAGGCGGAGGTCGCCCTGGCCGATGGTCACGGCGCCGGTGAGGAGGGCCCTGCCGTCTTCCTGATCGATCGACATGCTGTCGGCGGCGATCTCGATGGCCTCGTCGGCATCCTGGTCAAAGCCCGCGAAGGCGACCTGCAAGCCTTGCGCGAAAGCGCCCGAGGCCACGCAAATCACAGCAATCGTCACCCAAGCCCGCATGGCACCACCTCTCAATTCTCGGCCTGATATAGCAGCCGCACCGCGCCTTGGAAAACGATCCGGTGCGGCGCGTCGGCGGATGGGCGCGTCATCTCCATCCGGTCCGCCGTCACCCGGCCGAAGGGCGCGTCAGCTTCCACCGGCCCGTGGGTGGTGAGATCCGCCGTGCCAAGGTCCACGTCGAGGCCCGCGGTTTCCACGCGCATCCCGTCGGAGGTCTCGAGCACGGTGTCACCCTCAAGGCGGGCGCGCCCGATCTCGTTGTCGATTTCGGCCGTCAGCGCCCGCGCCGTGAGCACGACATGGTCGGCCGTCTCTAGCCGCGCGTCCATCGTCTCCAGCGTGAAGCGGTCGCGGCCGGTCAGGTCCGGTATGACGGAGGTCCCGGTGAGCGTGATCGCCGTGCCGTCTTCCGTGACGCCCGCGAAATAGGGCGAACTGACCCGCTGCTCTTCGGCGAGGCGCTCCACGTCGAGCTCGGCATAGGGGATCGATTGCGTGGGATCGACCTCTCCGGAGAAGAAGAACAGCGTGGACAGAAGCCCGAGCGCGCCGAGGGGCAGGAGGACGCGGAGCGCACTGACCATACGGGTATAGCCATCGTTCCGCCGCGCCATCAGCCGAGCCCGATCCTGAGGCAGTCATGGATATGGATGAGGCCCACCGGGCGCTCTGCTTCGGTCACGAAGAGGCAGGTGATCTTGCGCTCGTTCATCTGTGCGAGTGCCTCTTCGGCGAGCGCATCGGCCCGGATGCTTCGCGGTGCGTGCGTCATGACTTCGCCGGCGGTTTTTTCGAGGAGGCCGTCGAGATGCCTGCGCAGATCACCGTCGGTGACGATGCCCTCCAGCGCGCCGTCCTCGGCGGCTACGCCCACGACGCCGAAGCCCTTCTGCGAGATCGTGAGAAGCGCCTCGCCCATGGGCGTATCCGCCGCGATCAAGGGCAGGGCCTCCCCTGTATGCATGAGGTCGCCCACGCGGGCGAGACGTGCGCCGAGTTTGCCGCCGGGGTGGAACTCGCGGAAGTTGGCGGGCGTGAATTGCCGGTGCTCCATGAGCGCGACGGCGAGCGCGTCGCCCAGCGCGAGCGTCATGGTCGTCGTCGAGGTCGGCACATGGCCCGTCCCGCAGGCTTCCTCCACTTTGGGCAGCACTAGAGCCACATCCGCCTGCCTGAGCAGCGAGGAGGCCGGATTCGACGCCACCCCGATGAGCGGGATCGAAAAGCGGCGGGTATAGGCGACGACATCCACGAGCTCCGGCGTCTCCCCGCTATTGGACAGCACAAGCGCCACGTCGCCCTGCGCCATCATGCCGAGGTCGCCGTGGGAGGCCTCCGCAGGATGCACGAACTGCGCGGGCGTGCCGGTGGAGGCGAAGGTCGCCGCGATCTTGCGCGCGATGTGGCCCGATTTGCCCATGCCGCAGACGATGACGCGGCCCCTGGCGCCCAGCAGCGTTTCCACCGCCGCGCCGAAGCTCTCATCGATCCCGTTGGCCAGAGCGCCTAGCGCAGCGCCTTCGATCCGGATCACGCGACGGGCGGTTTCGAGGAACTCTTCTCGGGTCATCGGGGCCTCAGGAATGGGCGAAGATATCGGTGTCTGGCCAGCCCATGAGATCGAGCTTCGCACGCATGGGCAGGAAGTCGAAACAGGCCTCTGCCACCTGCATCCGCCCCTCGCGCTCCAGCCGCTCGTTGAGCTTCTCGCGGAGTTGGTGGAGGTAGAGGACATCGGAGGCCGCATAGGCCTGCTGCGCGTCGGTGAGCTCCGTCGCGCCCCAATCGCTCATCTGCTGCTGTTTCGAGACGTCGACATCGATGAGCTCGGACGTGAGGTTCTTGAGGCCGTGGCGGTCCGTGTAGGTCCGCACGAGGCGGCTGGCGATCTTGGTGCAGTAGACTGGCGCGGCCAGCGCGCCGAAGGCGTTGTACATCGCGGCGATGTCGAAGCGCCCGAAGTGAAAGAGCTTGAGCACCGTGGGATCTCGCAAAAGCGCGGCGAGGTTGGGCGCGTCTGTCTGACCCTTTTCCACCTGCACGAGGTGCGCGGTACCATCCCCCGACGACAGCTGCACAACGCAGAGCCTGTCACGGTGCGGGTTGAGCCCCATCGTCTCGCAATCGATGGCCACCATGGGCCCGAGGTCGAGCCCGTCGGGCAGGTCGCGCTTGTGGAGGGTGATCGTCATGGTTCGCCTCATCTAGGGTCGGCGCTGCATCTACGCCACCGCCCTTCCTGTCAAGGCGCGGGGCCGGTAGGCTCCGGCCATGACGCCGAACCCTCCCGACGCCGAGATTGCCCGCATCCTGACGGGTGTGACGCGCATCGCGCTGGTGGGGGCGTCGGACAATCCGGCACGGGCCTCCCATGGCGTGGGCACGTTCCTTGCCCGCCGCGGCGCTCGAGTCGTGCCCGTCAATCCCGCTTTGGTGGGCCAATCCCTTTTTGGCGTACCGGCCGTGGCCACCCTGGCGGAGGCCGGTCCCGTGGAGATGGTCGACGTCTTTCGCCGCTCAGATGCCGTGCCCGGGGTCGTAGATGAGGCACTGGGCCTCGTGGGGCTCGAGGTGATCTGGCTTCAGCTCGGCGTCGTTCACGAAGAGGCGGCGGCCCGGGCGCGGGCGCGCGGAATCACGGTCGTGCAGGATAGATGCCCAAAGATCGAGGTGGCGCGACTAGGTCTCTAGCCAGCGGGGCGCGGCGCGCCGGCGCGGACGGCGCCCCCAGACGCAGCCCAAGACGAAGCGCAGTGGATCGAGGGGTGTCATCGGTCTTTTCTCCAGTATCGCCGACCACCTATCGCAGGATCATATCCGTTTTGTGACATTCCCCTGGCCGGGGCGCCGGGGTATGCGGGCTTCATGGCGGACCCCCTCGATATCTTTCTCGTCTGCGTGCCGGGCCTCGAGGACGCGCTGCTCGACGAGGCCCTCGCGCTTGGCTTTGGGCCGGCGTCCCGGGTCCATGGCGGGGTGTCGCTGAAGGGCGGCTTGGAGGATGTCTGGCGCGCCAATCTCTGGCTCCGCGGGGCCACGCGGGTCCTTGTCCGGCTCGGCAGCTTCCCGGCGCGGACGCTGGCGGATCTCGAACATCAGGGCGCGCGCTTCCCTTGGCACGCGCACCTCGCGGCGCGCGAGCCCGTGCGGCTCGACGTCACCTGCCGGAAGTCGAAGATCGCCCATGCGGGCGCGGCGGCGGCCAAGCTCGAGCGCGCGCTGCGGGTGGCGCAGATCCCGGTCATCGCGAAGGCCCCGGTGACCCTGAAGATCCGGATCGAGCGAGATTTATGCCATGTTAGTGTCGATTCATCTGGCGAGAGCCTGCACAAGCGCGGCCACAAGGCGGCCGTTGGAAAGGCGCCGCTGCGCGAAACCATGGCCGCGCTCATCCTGCGTCGCGCGGGCCATGCGCCGGGGGAGCCGGTCGTGGACCCGTTCTGCGGCTCGGGCACGCTGCCGCTCGAGGCGGCTGATTTGGCCTCTGGCCGCGCGCCGGGTCGGGATCGCGGGTTTGCCTTCGAGCGTCTACCCTCCTTCAACGCCGCCGCCTACCGGTTGCTCCCGCGCGTGGGCGAGGCGGTAGAGCCCCGCTGCTTCGGCTATGACCGGGATGCGGGCGCGGTGCGCAACGCGCGGGCCAATGCAAAGCGCGCTGGACTGAGCTGCACTTTCGCCGAGCAACCGGTGGGCGCGCTCAGCCCGCCCACGGATGCGCCCGGGCTCGTCATTTGCAACCCGCCCTATGGCATCCGCATCGGGGAGGTGCAGGCGCTCCATGGCCTCTACGCCACGCTGGGCGCGCGCCTGCGGGACTTCGCGGGATGGCGGGTGGCGATCCTGACAAGCGAGGCGAGGCTTGCGCAGGCCACTGGCCTCGACTTCGCGCCTGAGGGCCCGCCCATCGCCCATGGCGGATTGAAAGTCTGGCTCTTTCAGGCTGGGCCGCTCTAGGGTGCGGTCATGACACGAGACCAAGACGTCGCCGTCGTGACCGGCGGAGCCCAGGGGATCGGCCTCGCCTGCGCGCGGGCTCTGCAGGCACGGGGTTCCCGCGTGGCGCTCTGGGATCACGACGCCGCGGCGCTCGCCGCTGTCGACCTACCGGATGCGCATCTTTCGGAGGCCGATGTGACCGACCCCGCCACGCTGCACGCTGCGCTGGTGGCGACGGAGGCCGCGCTCGGACCGGTGACCCAGGTGGTGAATTCAGCCGGGATCGCCGGGCCCAACGCGGCGGTGGAGGATTATCCGCCCGAAGCCTGGGCCGAGATCATGGAGGTGAACCTCACGGGCTCCTTCAACCTGCTCCAATGCGTGCTGCCGGGCATGAAGCAGCGCGATTATGGCCGCGTCGTGCTCATCGCCTCGGTCGCCGGCAAGGAGGGCAACCCGATGGCTTCCGCCTACTCCGCGTCGAAGGCCGGGGTGATCGCGCTCACGAAATCAGCGGGCAAGGAATGCGCCAAGCACGACATCGCGGTGAACTGCGTGACCCCCGCCGCGGCAAAGACGCGGATCTTTGACCAGATGAGCGAGGCCCATATCGCGTACATGCTCTCCAAGATCCCGCGGGAGCGCTTTCTGGGCGTGGAGGAGGCAGCGGCCATGGTGGCGTTTCTCTGCAATGCGGAGAACAGCTTTGCGACCGGGGCTGTCTTCGACCTCTCGGGCGGACGCGCGACGTACTGACCTTCGTTCCGCGCGCTGCCGGTGGCCAGGGTCTTGCGGCGCCTCGCGCGTCTGCCTCCGGCGGCCCTCCGGGGGAGGTACGAGGCACAAAGATGCCGGGCGCCCTCTCGCTTAATCGGTGAATCTGAGAAGGGAAATGGTGCCCAGAAGAGGACTCGAACCTCCACGTCCATACGGACACCAGCACCTGAAGCTGGCGCGTCTACCAATTCCGCCATCTGGGCACGGGTTGGTCGACAGGCATCTACGGAGAAGCCGCGGAGCTGTCAACGTGGGTTTCGCGGGCTCCTGTGGCGCGCGGGCGCATTGGGGCTACGTCCTGCCGCGCAAAGGAGACGATCATGGCCAAACTCGTGACAATCATCGGTGGCTCGGGCTTCGTGGGGCGCGCGATCGCGCGTGCTGCTGTGGGGGCTGGCTGGGCCGTGCGGGTGGCGGTGAGACATCCCGAAAACGCCGCCGACATGGAGGCCGAGGCCGTGGCCTGCGATATCCGGAAGGACGCCGACGTGGCCGCGGCGCTCGTGGGGGCGGCGGCGGTGGTGAATTGCGTGGGTATTCTCGCCGAGGGCGGTGGCGCCTCTTTCGAGGCGCTGCAGGCCGAGGGCGCCGCGCGGGTGGCGCGCTGCGCTGCCGCGGGCGACGTGGAGCACATGGTGCAGGTCTCGGCCATCGGGGCGGATGCCGCCTCGGCTTCGGCCTATGCGCGCACGAAGGCCGCGGGCGAGGCAGGCGTGCTCGAGCAGATGCCCGGCGCCATGATCCTGCGTCCGTCCATTGTCTTCGGGCCGGGCGATAGCTTCTTCAATCGCTTCGCGGATATGTCGAAGATCTCGCCCTTCGTCCCCGTCGTGGGCGCGGGAACGCGGTTCCAGCCTGTCTTCGTGGGCGACGTGGCCCGAGCCGTGGTGGCGGGGCTCGGAGGCAAGGGCGGCACCTATGAAGTGGGCGGGCCCGATGTGGAGACGTTCCAGGAGCTCATGACGCGGATGCTCGAGGTGCTGGGACGCACCCGCCTCGTGCTGCCGCTTCCGGTTCCTCTGGGGAAGATGATGGGGCTCGGCTTCGAGACGCTGAGCGCGCTCTCCGGCGGGCGCATCGCGCCGCAGATCACCCGTGACCAGGTAAAGAACCTCGCCAATGATAACGTCGTGTCGGGGGCTTACCCCGGGTTTGACGACCTGGGCATCACCCCCACGCCCATGGCGGAGATCCTGCCCACCTACCTCAGGTGATCACGCCGCCGTAGACAAGGGCGAGGAGCACGGTGCCGAGGATCATGCGGTAGATCACGTAGGGCAGGAAGCTCACCGAACGCAGGAGGCGCATCATGAGGGAAAGGGCGACGAGGGCTGCGAGGAAACTGAGGCTGACCACGATCGCCACCTCGCCCCAGGGCACGCGGCCAGCAAAGCCGTCGGTGGCCGCGAGGACGCCCGAGCCCAGGATCGTGGGGATCGACATGAGCATGGCGATGCGCGTCCCGTCTTCGCGAGTGTAGCCTAGCGCCAGGGCGCCGGTGATCGTGATCCCGGATCGCGACGTGCCCGGAATGAGCGACAGCGCCTGCCAAAGGCCCAGCGCGCCTGCATCTCTGAGGCTGAGATTTCGCTGGGTTTTTACCTGTTTCGCGCCGCGATCGGCGATGTAGAGCGCGATGCCGAAGGCGAGCGTGGCCCAGGCGATCACTTCCACGGAGCGGAGCGCGTCTGCGATCCCCGTCGCCTTGAAAACGAGGCCCGCGATGACGACGGGAACGGTGGCGATGAGCAGGCAGAGCGCGAGCCAGGCGCCCTGGCTGTCGACCTTGCCGCGCGCCAGTCGCAGGGCGCCGAGCGCCGCCGCGCGCACCTCCGACCAGAAGAAGATCACGACAGCGAAGAGGGTGCCCACATGGGCAGCCACGTCGATCAGCAGACCCTGATCTTCCAGCCCGGTCAGGAGCGGCAGCAGCACGAGATGGCCCGAGGAGGAGATCGGCAAGAACTCCGTCACCCCTTGGATCAGGGACACGAGAACGAGGTGGAAGAGTGGCATGAAGGGCTCCGGCGGTCGCCCCGTTACCTACTGGCGACATGCCGCCACGGGAAGCAAAAAGCACGGGCACAGAGCGTACTCATCTCGTACAGATAGGGGGCAGACGCGCGGGCACATGATGCGGCGGGTGGAAGGCCAATTGCGGGCCCGCCCCGCGCCCTTGGGGCGCAGGGCAAAAGAGACGACAAAGATACCGGAGAGAGACCGACCACATGACGATGCCCACTGCGCCGGTGCAGGCGCTGATGATCCTCGCCGCGTCGGCCCCTGCCCTTGCAGCCGAGGAGGCGGCGGAGCGCTTCCCTCTCCCCGAAGGCTGCAAGGCCTTCGTGACAGTGCAGTACAAGCTCTGCACCGTCTCGCACTACTACACCTGCACGGGCGATCCTGAGGGATACCAGCATCGCGTGGACCTCGATGACGAGGGGCCGTACTTCGTCAGCACGATCGACGCCGAGACCCAGTGGATCGAAAGCCGTGACCTGCGCGCGGGCATTCTCGACCGTCTGCGGGACGGAGCGAGAGACCCGGCTAGCTTCACCGAACTCACCCGCACCGGGCGTGACGACTTCGACTTTACCACGGGCTCGGATGTGGGGGAGGTCATCCGCTACCGCGGGACCGACAGCCTCACCGGGGAGACCGTCATCATCGACGACGTACCGCTCCTGCGCACCGAGACCTTCGCGCGCGCCACGCGGGAGGACGGGAGCCTCGTCTACGAAAGCCGGGGCAACGAATACGTCCATCTCGATTGGCGGCTCTTCCTCGGCGGTCAATCCGTGACGCGGACCCCGGAGCGGACCTTCCAAGACGACGATGCGCCGGTGTCGTTCCACTTCCCGGGGGAGGCGGGCTTTCTCGCGTGGGAGCCAGCATTCAATTGCGACGCGCTCTTGCTGTGATCGCTTGCGGCCTGCGAGGGCGATGGCCCGGAGCGACCTTCCGGGCCGCACCTCTTTGATGTGACATGCGCGCTTCGCGGGGCTTGGCGCTGTGGGCTCTCTGCGATGGTGCCGGTGCGATCGGGCGACCAGTGGCAACTGGCGATTGAGTGCGCGGCGGGGCCGTGCCATGGGAAGCCATGGCAGCGCGCAAGGGAAAACGGGCGAAGGTACGGGCGCGGGAGCCGTTTTTCCGGCAACTCCGGCGCAGGCTTCTCCGTTACGGGCTGATCCTCTTCGCGGTCATCCTCCTCGTGATCGCCTCCGGACGCGTGATCAACCCGCCCAAGACGCCCTACATGATCTCGGAGGCCCGGCGGCTCGGCGGGGTGGATTACACTTGGGTCCCGCTGGCCGAGGTGGCGCCCATTATGGGGCAGTCCGCCGTGGCCGCGGAAGACGCGAATTTCTGCCTGCACTGGGGGCTCGACACCACCGCGATCCGGCAGGCGCTCGATGAGGGCGCGCTGCGCGGGGGCTCCACGATCTCGCAGCAGGTGGTGAAGAACGTCTTTCTCTGGCACGGGCGCTCCTATGCGCGGAAGGCGCTGGAGGCGTTGATTACGCCGCTGGTGGAGCTGACATGGACGAAGGAACGAATCCTCGAGGTCTACCTCAACATCGCGGAATTCGATGAAGGTGTCTTTGGCGTGGACGCAGCAGCGCGGCACTATTTCGGCGTGGGCCCTCAGGAGCTCAGCCGGGCGCAGGCGGCGCGCCTCGCGGCGATCCTGCCCGACCCCAAAGGGCGCTCGCCGGTGCGGCCCTCCGACTTCGTGGATCGGCGGGCTCGGCAAATCCTCGCCGGGGCCGACACGATCGCTGCCGATGGGCGCGCGGCCTGTTTCGAGAGCTGACGGGCGGGCTTGATGCGGATGAGCGGCTGGGGCATGGACGGGCGGTGTCTTCCCGAGAGTAGTTTTCGATGACCACGCTTTATCACGCGCCCCTTTCTCCGTTTTGCCGCAAGGTGCGGCTCTCGTTGGCCGAGAAGAAGATCGAGGTCACCCTCGTCGAAGAGCGCTACTGGGAGCAGAGTGGCGATTTCATGCGGCGCAACCCCGCGGGCAAGGTGCCGGTGCTGCGCCACGAGGGGCGGGTCATGAGCGAGAGCACGGCGATCTGCGAATACATCGAGGAGGCCTATCCCGCGCCGCCACTCCTGCCGCAATCGAAGGATGCGCGCTTCGAGGTGCGGCGTCTCGTGGCGTGGTTCGATGACAAGTTCCACCGGGAGGTGACGTCGAATCTGCTCTACGAGCGGGTGAACAAGAAGATCACCGGGCAAGGCTACCCCGACAGCTCCAACGTCAAGGCAGGCTCGAAGGCGATCAAGTATCACCTCGATTACATGGCCTGGCTCCTCGACCAGCGGCGCTGGCTGGCGGGCGACGTGATGACGCTCGCAGATTTCGCCGCGGCTGCCCATCTGAGCGCGCTGGACTATATCAGTGATGTCGATTGGAACCGGTCGGAAGGGGTGAAGGATTGGTACGCCAAGATCAAATCGCGCCCGGCCTTCCGCTCGATCCTCGCGGATGTGGTGCCGGGTTTCCCGCCGCCACGGCACTATGCGGACCTTGATTTCTGATACTGCGACGCTGCGCACGAGGCTCGACGCCGAGGCGCGGGAGGCAGGCTTCAGCGCCTGCCGGGTGACGCACCCGGGCGCCATAACCCACGTGCCCGCGCGGCTCGGCGCCTGGCTCGAGGCCGGGCATCACGGAACCATGGGCTGGATGGAGGACCGCGCGGCCTGGCGCGGGGATCCACGGGTGCTCTGGCCGGAATGCCGCTCCGTGATCATGCTCGCCGAGGCCTATACGCCCGATGAAGACGCGCTCGCGGGGCTGGCGCGGCCGGAAACAGGCAATATCAGTGTCTATGCACGCGGAAAAGACTACCATGACACGGTCAAGAAGCGGCTCAAGCGGCTGGCGCGCTGGCTGGTGGCGGCCTCGGGCGCAGAGGTGAAGGTCTTCGTGGACACCGCGCCCGTGGCCGAGAAGCCGCTGGCGGAGGCCGCGGGGCTCGGCTGGCAGGGCAAGCATACCAACCTCGTGGGTCGCGAGCTCGGCAGCTGGTTTTTTCTTGGGTCGATCTTCACGACGGTGCAGTTCGACCCTGATTCAGCTGAAATTGACCATTGCGGGCGCTGCACGCGCTGCCTCGAGGCCTGCCCGACGGACGCCTTCCCAGCGCCTTACGCGCTCGATGCGCGGCGCTGCATCTCCTATCTCACGATCGAGCATAAGGGCCCCGTGCCCGAGGAGCTCCGCGCCAAGATGGGCAACCGCATCTATGGCTGCGACGATTGCCTGGCGGTGTGCCCGTGGAACAAGTTCGCCGCCGAGGCTCGCGAGATCCGTTATGCCGCACGGGAAGGGATGCTCTTTCCCGACCTCGCGGAACTCGCCGCGCTCGATGATGCGGGCTTCCGGGCGCGATTTTCCGGCTCGCCCATCAAACGGATCGGGCGGGACCGGTTCGTGCGTAACGTGCTCTATGCCATCGGTAACAGTGGGTCGCCGCGCCTGCGGGTCGCGGCCGAGGCGCTGGTGGATGATCCCGCGCCCGTCGTTGCCGACGCCGCGCGCTGGGCCGTCTCGCGCCTAGCTTCCCCTACGTCAGATGCCTAACATTCGTCCCAATCGGCCTCTACATCGGTCTGGATAACAGGGGCCGAGCATGCCGGATTATACGATATATGTCCTCGACGAAGGGGATCTCACGGTGTCGCTGCCCAATGGGCTCGACGGCCAGACCCAGGGCGATGGGAGTCACATGGACGGCCAGACCCTGACCATCAACACGCCGAACTGGATCCCCATCGAGGTCACCGATGACGATCCGAACTTCGCCGATAATGACAGCTCCCAGCGCCTCGACGGCGCGCAGGCGCTCGGCAATGTCACCTTCCCCGACGGGTCGCGCGTGGAAGCGGAATTCGCCTTCGAGGCGGAGTACTTGGGCGAGACCTGGACGCTCATTGCCTTCAACATCCGCGAGGCCAACAGCCCTTATAATAACTCCTACGGCTCCATCGAAGGGATCGCAGTGGTGGGCGGCCCCGGAGGCTTTCCGCCGCCCAACGTCCCGCTCCAGCTGTCGCGCGGGACGGAAGGGCCGAGCTTTGCCTCCGAAGATTACGTGACGCCCATCTGCTTCGGTGCGGGCAGCCCGATCCTGACGCCCGGCGGCTATCGCCCGGTGGAGACCCTCCGACCCGGAGATCTCGTGGAGACGCTCGATGACGGCCCGCAGCCCATCTGCTGGACCGGCGCACGCGCTGTCTTCGGCATCGGGCCCTTCGCGCCGGTAGAGATCGCGACGGGGGCGCTGGGTAATACCGCGCCCGTGCGTCTTTCCCAGCAGCATCGCGTGATGGTGAGCGGGCCCGAGGCGGAGCTTTTCTTCGGCCGGGCTGATGTGCTCGTGGCCGCGCGGCAGCTCGTCGGGCGCCCCGGCATCCGCCTCGCGCCGGGGCAGCGCATGCGCTATCACCACCTGCTGCTGCCGCGTCACGGGGTGCTCGATTGCGCGGGCCTCGCGGCAGAGAGCTTTCTGCCATCCGCCTTCGGGCTTTCGCAGCTGACCGAGACCGCGCGTGCCGATCTCGCGCCGGTACTGGCGCGGCTCGGGCCGGACGCGACGGTGGCCGCGCGGCCGGTGCTGCGATCCTACGAGGCCGCGATGCTCAGCCGCGCCGCCTGAGGCCTATCCCACCGCATCAGCGCGCGGGGACGGCAAAGGTCAGGTTGGCCCACATGGAATGCCAGGCGACCTCGCCCGTCCGCTCCTCGAGCACCACGGCATCGACCATGTATTCATGGCCCGGGCGGATCGGGATCGCGGCGCGCCCGTTGGCATTGGTGCGGCGGATATCGACACTGACCTCGCCTGACGGCGCACGGCTATACGTCTCCACCTGGGCATTGGCGCGCGGCTGGCCGTAGAGCAACACCTGCACCGGCATGGTGTCCACCGCGTCGGTATAGGGGTTGGCGAGCGCCACGATCTCGGTGTCGAGGCCCACGGGACGGTCGCTGCCCGCGCCCCCGCCCACGGCGATGAGCGACTTGGCGTAGCGACGGTAGGTCTCCACGAAGCCCTCCCGCGGGAGGCCGCGCGCATCGTGCCGAGCGAGCGCGCCGTCGAATGCCTTGTGCTCGACGAAGTTCACGAATTTCTGCCATTCCTGGTAGGTCAGGCGGCTGTCACGGGTCTCGTAGATGACGACAGCGAGCCCCTCGCCGGGCACGCTGCGATCGAGCACAGGGCGGTCTCCCAGCGTCGCCTCGGGGTCGATGCGGCGCTCTCCCATGAGCACTTCGAAGCGTTCGACATTGCGCGTGAAATAGGGGGAGGCATTTCCCTTGAAGCTTTCTCCCGTCCTGATATCCGCTTCGAGGGCTCGGCCCACGCTCACTTCATAGGCGCGGGGCGAGAGCCAGAATTCGTGGGCCGAGGCCGCCGTTGCAAGGATGGCGGCAGCAAGGCCCGCGGCCAGGGCGGAAGAGAGAAGACGCATGATCACTCCTACAAAGATGGCCCCACGTGCCGCGCGGCTTGTCGCGATGTCAATGCTCGTGCTCATCACCTTGGTGTGGGGCGCGGGGCTCCGCGCGCACGAGACCGCGCCCGCCATCGCCAATGTGAGCGTATCGCCGGAGCGCATGGAGATGGAGATCGCGGTCAATGCCGAAGCGCTTCTCGCTGGCGTCGATCTTGGCACCTACACCGATACCAATGACGCGCCCGAGGCGGCCGCCTACGACGCGCTGCGCGCGCTGTCCGACGCAGAACTCGCGGCGGAGATCGAGGCGGCCGGGCCAGGCATGCTGTCGCTGGCGCTCGAGGGCGCAGGGGCGCTCAGCCTCGACGGGGTGACCGTCGTGGCACCGGCCTCCGACGCGGTGGCGCGCGAGACAGTGCTTTCGCTATCGGCGCCCATGGAGGGGGAGGCTGTCTCCCTCGGCTGGCCCGCGGAGAACGGGGTCCTCGTGGTGCGGCAATCCCGCGACGGGCAGACCTTTGCAGAGCTCGTGGATTCCGGGGGCATGTCCGCGCCACTCCCGGCCACAGGCGTGGTGGAGGAGACGGCGGGCGAGGCTTTCTGGCGCTTTCTCGTCGCGGGCTTCGAGCACATCATCCCGCTCGGCATCGATCACATCCTATTCGTGCTCGGGCTCTTCTTTTTCGCGCTGAAATGGTCGCCAATCCTTTGGCAGGTGACGGCCTTCACTGTGGCGCACACGGTGACGCTGGCGCTGGCGACGTTGGGGATCATCACGATCCCCGATGACTGGATGTGGCTTGTCGAGGCCTTCATCGCGCTTTCGATCACCTGGGTGGCCGTGGAGAACATCCTGCAGCCGCGCATGGGCTGGCTCAGGCCGGCGGTGGTCTTCGCCTTCGGGCTGCTGCACGGGCTTGGGTTTGCCAGCGTCCTGAGTGATTTCGGGCTGTCACAGGGTCAATTCGTGGTTTCGCTCATTGCGTTCAATGTGGGCGTGGAGATCGGGCAGCTGGCGGTGATCCTCGGCGCGTTCCTCGTGATCATGCTGGGGCTCTGGGCGGCCCGGATCGGGCGCCTCGATGACCCGGAGGAGGCCATGGTGCGCGACCTGCCAGAGATGTACCGCGCCAATGCCATCGTGGGCTCGCTCATCATCGGGGCCATCGGGTTCTACTGGTTCATCGAGCGGGCGTTCTTGTGAGGCCGGGCGGGGCGCCCCGCTTCAACGTCCCGGCGGGGTGTCCCGGGTGAGGGTGGTCCTGACAGGCCCTGCCCGGGGTGCAGCGCTCATCTCTGCTGCGATGCTCGTCTTCACGGTCATGTCGGGCTTCATCAAGGCCGCGGAGGTCCCCGCTGGACAGGCCGTCTTTTTCCGCTCTGTTTTCGCGATGCCTGTGATCTTCGTCTGGCTTTGGCACAGCGGGCATCTGGGCGACGGCCTCCGCACGGTCCGCTGGCAGAGCCACGCGCTGCGCGGGGTCGTGGGGACCACCGCCATGGGGCTTGGCTTTGCCGGGCTCCTTTACCTGCCGCTGCCGGAGGTTACGGCGATCCGCTTTGCCACGCCGATCATCCTCGTGGTGCTGGCCGCCCTGATGCTGGGTGAGCGGTTCCGGTTCTTCCGGTTGGGGGCGGTGCTTCTCGGGCTCGTGGGGGTGATGATCATCATCTGGCCGCGGCTCGGCGGCGGTCTCGGCGACGCCGCGACGCTGGGCGCGCTCCTCACGCTGGGGTCCGCGGCGCTGGCGGCCCTCGCACAGGTCTTCGTGAAAGGCATGGCCGGGCGGGAGAGCACATCGGCCATCGTGTTCTACTTCTCGCTCACCGCCGCGATCCTCGGGCTCCTCACGCTGCCCTTCGGATGGGTCTGGCCCACGGGCGCGCAGGCGGCCTACCTCGTGGCGGCTGGGCTCATCGGCGGCGTGGGGCAGATCTTTCTGACCGCAAGCTACCGCTTCGCCGACGCTGGCGCGCTGGCACCCTTCACTTACACGTCGATGGTCTGGTCGATCCTCGTAGGCTGGCTCTGGTTCGCGGAAATCCCCACCGCGCAGATGCTGCTCGGCGCGGTCATCGTCATCGCAGCGGGCGCGATCATCGTGTGGCGCGAGCGGCAGCTCGGGCGGGACGAGACTGCGCGGAGGAAGGTCCGCGCGAAGGGGCTGCAGTGAGCTAGGGCCTATGCCCGCACAAGCGTCTCGTAGCTTTCGGCCACGTCGCGGGTCAGGGCGCCCACTTCGAAGTTGTAGTCCCCGATCTTGGCCACGGGAGTGACTTCCGCGGCGGTGCCGGTGACCCAGCATTGCTCGAAGCTTTCGAGCTCCTCGGGCATGATGTAGCGCTCGTGGACCTTGATCTGCTTGTCGCGGAGCATGCCGATGACGCGCTGGCGGGTGATGCCGTTGAGGAAGCAGTCCGGGTCCGGAGTGTGGACCTCGCCGTCCTTCACGAAGAATATGTTGGCGCCTGTGCACTCGGCCACGTAGCCGCGGTAATCCATGAAGAGTGCATCCGAGCAGCCCTTCGCCTCGGCGGCGTGTTTGGATGTCGTGCAGATCATGTAGAGACCCGCCGCTTTGGCATGGACCGGGATCGTCTCGGGGCTCGGGCGCTTCCACTTGGCGATGTCGAGCTTTGCGCCCTTCATCTTGGCGTCGCCGTAGTAGCTGCCCCATTCCCAGGCCGCGATGGCGAGGTAGACGGGATTGCGCGCGGAGGCGACACCCATGTCCTCGCCCGCGCCGCGCCAGGCGATGGCGCGAACATAAGCATCCGAGAGGCCGTTGACCTCGAGCACCTGCGCCTTGGCCGCCTCGATCTCGTCCACTGTGTAGGGGATCTGGAAATCGAGCTCGCCGGCGGAGAAATGCAGCCGCTCGGAATGGCGGCGGCTCTCGAAGATCTTTCCGCCATAGGCGCGCTCCCCCTCGAAGACCGAGGAGGCGTAGTGCATGGCATGGGTGAGCACGTGGACATTGGCATCGCGCGACTCCACCATCTTGCCGTTCATCCAGATCTTGCCGTCGCGATCGTCGTAGGCGCCCACCATCGAAGCCTCCAATTTTTGCATTTCTTTCGCAAATAGTCCCGTTTCGGACATATTCTTGCGCAAAATTACGAGTCGGAGCTATCAATCGCGCCTTGGAATGTCAACAAGGCTGACGTATTATTGCGGCGAAATGAGGCGAAAGGCAAACCCGTGGACGACCAAGCGGGCCTGACACCCGACATGACCGAAGACACCCATCCTCGCGAACTGCGCCGCGGGATCGAGGCGATGTTCTTTGCGTATCGCGGTTTCACCAAGGACCCCGATCGCATCCTGCATGAGCGCGGCTATGGCCGGGCCCATCACCGCGCGCTGCATTTCATCGACCGCAGCCCCGGGACCACCGTTAACAATTTGCTCGCCATCCTCGGCGTGACCAAGCAATCGCTCAACCGCGTGCTCCGGGCGCTCATCGATGAGGGTCTCGTCGAAAGCCGGGTGGGCGAGAAGGACAAGCGCGAGCGGCATCTCTGGCTGACGCCCGCGGGCGCGGCGCTCCAGCAGGCGCTAAACGAGGTACAGTCGGCGCGGGTCCGGCAGGCTTTCGCCAGCGCGGGGCCGGAGGCTGTCGCGGGCTTCCAGGCGGTGCTGGAGGAGATGATGGATGCCGATCTGCTGCACCATTTCCGCCGGCTCTCGGACGAGGCGGGCGACTGATGGAGCTCGATCCGCATCTCCTGATCGTTGATGACGACGAGCGCATCCGGAAGCTCCTGCAGAAATACCTCATGCGGCACGGCTTCCTCGTGAGCGCGGCGCGGGATGCCGCGCACGCCCGGCGTGTCCTTTCGGGGCTCGATTTTGATCTCATCGTGCTCGACGTGATGATGCCGGGGGAAGACGGCATGACGCTCTGCGCCGTGTTGCGCGAGGAGCGCGAGACGCCCATCTTGCTGCTCACCGCGAAATCCGAGAGCGGGGACAAGATCAAGGGCCTCGAGGCCGGGGCGGATGACTACCTCACGAAGCCCTTCGAGCCCCAGGAGCTCCTGCTGCGGATCAACGCGATCCTGCGCCGGATGCCCAAGGAGGAGGGCGGGCCCACGGTGCCGAAGGTCCTGCATCTCGGGACGCTGCGCTACGACGTTGAGAAGTCGGAGATGTGGCAGGGCGATGCGCGGATCCGGCTCACTTCAACCGAGGTGCAACTCATGCGCATCTTTTCCGCGCGCCCGGGCGAGGCGATTTCGCGCGGGGAACTCGTGGAAGAGCTCGGCCGTGCCAGCCAGTCGTCCACCGGCAACAGTCAGGAACGGGCGGTGGATGTCCAGATCACTCGGCTGCGCCGGAAGGTAGAGGCCGACCCCAAGCAACCCCGCTACCTGCAGACGGTGCGCGGGGCGGGGTACATGCTCCAGCCGGACTAGGCCGCGTTTTCCGAGAGCGGGCCCACCGTTCGCGGCCCCACTCGGACCGATGGCGTTTGGCCGCTCACCCCCGCTGCGCTGACGCTTGCACCATCGGTGGCCTTGCTACGCTCGGGGGCGCTAGCCGAGCATGAAGCTCTCCGTGGGAAATCCCCTCAGGTTGATATGATTGTTTGCCTCCGGCGGGCGTATGAAGGGAAAGATGATGGGCAGGCCTGTGTCTCCGGGGGTCATCCTGGGCTGGGCTTTTGCGCGCGAGGTTGATTTGGTCGCTTTCGCCGGGGACCGTCCCCCGGGCATGTAGGGGAGAGCGATGTGGCCACGGCTTTGATTACCCATGAAGAGTGCCTGGGGCACGTGACGCCGCCCGGCCACCCCGAGCAGGTGGCGCGGCTCGATGCGGTGCTCGGCGCGCTCCAAGGGATGGACCTCACGCGGGTTTCCGCGCCCTACGCGGCGGAGGACGATCTTCTCCGGGTGCATCCGACCTCCCACTTGGCCGCTATCCGGCGGGCCGCACCGGCGGAGGGCTGGGTGTCGCTCGATGCCGATACGCACATGTCGGCCGGCACGCTCGCGGCGGCACTCCGCGGGGCAGGCGGAGCAGTGAAGGCGGTGGACATGGTGATGGCGGGCGAGGTGGCGAATGCCTTCGTCGCCACGCGACCACCGGGGCACCATGCGGAGCGAGAGATCGCCATGGGCTTCTGCTTCTTCGGCAACGTGGCGATCGCTGCCAAGCACGCGCTCGATCATCACGGGCTCTCCCGCGTGGCGATCGTTGATTTCGACGTCCATCACGGGAACGGCACGCAGGACCTCGTGGAGGAAAACCCGCGCATCTTCTTCGCCTCCACCCATCAGATGCCGCTCTATCCCGGGTCGGGGTACCCAGAGGAAACGGGCGCGGATGACAACGTGCTCAACATCCCGCTCGCCGATGGCGCGGGGTCGGACACGTTTCGCGACGTGATGGAGGCCCATGTCCTGCCTGCCGTGGCGGCGCACCGGCCCGAGCTTCTCCTTGTCTCCGCGGGCTTTGACGCCCATGCACGGGACCCGTTGGCGGGGATGCTGCTCACAGAGGAGGATTTCGCTTGGGTGACCGGGCGGCTCTGCGATCTGGCCGCCGAGCACTGCGGCGGCAAGGTGGTGTCCTGCCTCGAAGGCGGCTATGACCTCGAAGCGCTGGCGGCATCGGCCGCGGCTCATGTGGGTGTCCTGAAGGAGAGAGGCGATGGCTGAAAACGTGAGCGAGATGAGTTTCGAGGACGCCATGGCGGAGCTCGAATCCGTCGTGGGCCAGCTCGAGCGCGGCGACGTGGCCCTCGAGCAATCCATCGCGCTCTACGAGCGCGGCGCGGCCCTCAAGGCCCATTGTGAGGCCAAGCTGAAGGCCGCCGAGGAAAAGGTCGCGGCGATCCAGCTCGACGGTGACGGGCAGCCCAAGGGGCTGAAGCCGGTCGAGGGACTTTAGTGTTCCAAGATGATTTGCGCGCCGCGGCGGCGCTCTCGCACGCGACGCTGACAGAGGCGCTGGCTGGGTGGGGCACGCTGCCGGTGGTCGAGGGGATGCGCTATGCCCTCGAGGGCGGCAAGGGGCTCAGGGGGTATCTCGTGCTCGAATCGGCGCGCCTGCATGGTGTCGCGGCCGACCGCGCGCGCCACGGAGCCGCGGCCATCGAGGCGGTTCATGCCTATTCCCTCGTTCACGATGATCTGCCCGCCATGGACGATGACGACCTGCGCCGTGGGCGGCCCACCGTGCACAAGGTCTGGAACGAGGCCACGGGCGTCCTCGTGGGAGACGGGCTCCTAACGTTGGCCTTCGAGCTTCTGGCGGACAATGAGTGCGGCGTCCTTGTCGGGCCGTTGGCCCATGCCGCGGGGGCGCGGGGCATGGTGCTCGGCCAAGCGCGGGACATGGCCGCGGAGGCCGCCGCGACGCCGCTCTCGCTCGAGGACATCACCGAGCTGCAGGACCTCAAGACTGGCGCGCTGATCGGCTGGGCCGCCATGGCGGGGCCGCGGCTCGCCGGCGCGGACCCGGACGCGTTGGGGCTCTTTGCCAAGCACCTCGGCCTCGCCTTCCAGATCGCCGATGACATCCTCGACGTGGAGGGCGATGCCGCCGCCATGGGCAAGGCGGTGGGCAAGGATGCAGGCCGCGGCAAGGCCACGTTCGTCTCATTGCTGGGCCTTGACGCTGCCAAAGCGCGCGCGGCCGAGCTGGTGGACGCGGCCTGCGATGCGCTGGCGCCTTACGGCGCAGAGGCGGCTTCCCTCAAGGACGCGGCGCGCTTCGTCGTCGCGCGCTCGACCTGATGCCGCCGGAAACGCCCCTTCTCGACAAGATCGCCGCCCCGGAGGACCTGCGCGCGCTCTCGGATGACGCGCTGGCGTTGCTGGCGGGGGACCTGCGCGCCGAGCTCATCAGCGCTGTGAGCGAGACGGGCGGGCATCTGGGCGCGGGGCTCGGTGTTGTGGAGCTCACGGTCGCGCTCCATGCCGTCTTCGAGACGCCCGCCGTGAAGCTCGTCTGGGATGTCTCGCACCAGGCCTACCCGCACAAGATCCTAACCGGGCGCCGCGACCGCATCCGCACGCTGCGCCAGAGAGGTGGGCTAAGCGGCTTCACCCGGCGGGACGAAAGCCCCTTCGATCCCTTCGGCGCGGCCCATGCGGGCACGTCAGTGAGTGCCGCCCTGGGGTTCGTGCTGGCGGGGCAGGAGGCGGTGGCCGTCATCGGGGACGGATCGCTCAGCGCGGGCATGGCCATGGAGGCGTTGAACCATGCGGGCACTGCGGGGCATAGGCTTCTCGTGATCCTCAACGACAACGGACGCAGCATCGACACGCCCACCGGCGCGCTGGCCGAGCTCCTGCAGGACCGCTCGCCAGCATCGTTCTTCGAGGCGCTGGGCTTTGCCTACCGGGGGCCTCTGGACGGACATGACATGCCCGCGCTGCTCACGGCCCTGCGCGCGGCGAAAGGCGCGGAGGGGCCGTTGCTCCTTCACGTGCGGACGCGAAAGGGGCACGGCTTCCCCCCTGCCGAGGCCTCCGAGGACAAGTGGCACGGCGTTTCGAAATTCGACGCCGCCACGGGTCGGCGCGATGGCAGCGGTGGTCGGAGTGCGACGGATGTCTTCGCTGAGACGCTGATCGCCGCCGCAGAGCAAGACCGGGCGATCCATGCCGTCACCGCCGCCATGCCCTCGGGCACGGGGCTCAGTGCCTTTGGCGCGCGATTTCCGGAGCGCATGCATGACGTGGGCATCGCTGAACAGCACGCCGTGACCTTCGCCGCGGGGCTGGCTGCCGGGGGGATGAAGCCCTTTTGCGCGCTCTATTCCACCTTTCTCCAGCGCGGCTACGACCAAGTCGTCCATGACGTGGCGCTCCAGGGCCTGCCCGTGCGCTTCGCCATCGATCGCGCCGGGCTCGTGGGGGCCGACGGGCCCTCCCATGCCGGGGCCTACGATATCGGCTTCCTGGCCGCGCTTCCGGGCATCGTGGTCATGGCCGCCGCCGACGAGGCAGAGCTCGCGCGGATGGTCGTGACAGCGGCGGGCCACGATGCGGGGCCCATTGCCTTCCGCTATCCGCGCGGCGCGCTGGGTGGGGCGGCCCCAGAGGCCGCGCCGCAGCCGCTCGAGATCGGCAAGGGCCGCGTTCTGCGCAAGGGCCGGGACATCGCGATCCTGAGCTTTGGCGCGCGCTTGCAGGCGGCGGAGGCCGCGTGCGAAGCGCTCGCGGCGGACGGGATCTCCGTCACCCTCGCCGATGCGCGCTTTGCCAAGCCGCTCGACACCGCCCTGATCAAGGAGCTCGCCTGCGCCCATCCTGTCCTCGTGACGCTGGAGGATGGCGCGCCGGGCGGGTTTGGCGCCGCGGTGGCCGCCTTTCTCTCTGGGGAAGGGGTCTTTGACCGGGGCCTCATCTTCCGCATGCTGACGCTGCCCGATGTCTTCCAAGCCCATGGCACGCCCGAGGAGATGTATGCCGAGGCTCGGCTCGACGCCTCGGGCCTCGCGGAAACGCTGCGTCCTCTCGCGGCGGGCTAGACGTGCACTGGCCTGCTGCGCAAGGCTGCGCTAGATGCGCTCGGCACATGAGAGAGCCCCTATGAACCCCTTTGCCCGCCCTGTCCTCTTTTACCGCTGGGTCGTCTTTCTGCTGGCCGGGTTCTACGCGGTCTACATGCTTACCACTTCGCCCTATTCGGAGCCCGGCGGGCCGTTTCGCTTCCTGACGATCTGGGCGCTGCTCCTGAGCTTTTTCTGCGCGAGCCGGGTGCTGGCCTATACCGAGGGGCGGACGGAACTTCGCTTTGATGCGCTCATCGCCGCGACGGCGGTGATCAATCTGATGGTGGTCTTTCTCTACTGGCGGCTCTTCTTTTCCGATCCGACGGCCGTGACGCGCAATGGCGAGCTCGGCGTGTGGTGGCGGGAATACTATCTCCACGGGTTGGGGCCGCTCTTGCTGTGGATCGACGCGCTGGTGATCAACCGCCCGTTTCGGCGCTATGCCGCCTCCGCGCTCATCCTCGTGGTCATCGCCTGCTTCTATTTCGCCTGGGCCGAGCTCGTGGTGGGGCCGGCAAACGATTTCCCGGCAGGATCGGTGACGACGGGGCTGCCCTACCCGTTTCTCAACAACCTCCTGCCGTCGGAGCGGCTGACCTTCTATGCCACAAATACAGGCGTTGCGCTGGGCGCGCTGGCGGCCTTTTTCGGGCTGAGCTGGCTTATCACCCGTGCCTACGGGGATCGCCCAGCCTAATCGGTGGCGCGGAGGGCTGCGAGCCCGTCCCGATAGCTCGGATAGAGGAGCGTGACGCCGAGCTCCTCGTGCAGAAGCCGGTTTCGCACCCGCTTGCTTTCGCCGTAGAAGCTCCGTGCCATGGGCGTCATCTCCGCGGTGGCGAAATCCTCGGCTGGCGGGACAGGCAGGCCCAGAAGCTCCGCAGCATGGGCGATGACATCCTCCGGCGGGGCCGGATCGTCGTCGCAGACATTGTAGATCGCGCCCGGGCGGGGCCGCGCGATGGAGGCCTCCAGCACCTGCGCGATATCGGCCACGTGGATGCGGGAGAAGACCTGCCCCGGCTTCACGATGCGCCGCGCCGTGCCCGCGCGGACCTTCGCAAAGGGGCCGCGGCTCGGCCCGTAGATGCCCGCGAGGCGAAAGATATGTAGGGGGAGGCCCGTCGCCGCCCAGGCGGCTTCTGCGTCTACGCGGTACTGGCCGCGCCGCGTCGTGGGGGCGAGCGCGGTCTCCTCATCGACCCAATCTCCGCCGTGATCCCCGTAGACGCCCGTGGTGCTGAGGTAGCCGACCCAGGAGGCCGCGGACCGCGAGAGATCGTGACGGCGGAGGAACGGATCGCCCGCCTCGCCAGGCGCGGCTGAGGCGAGGATATGTGTGGCTTCGGCGATCTCCGCGCTCAAATCATTAGGATCGAGGAGCGCCTCGATGCCGTCGGCCTCCATTCGCGCGGCCTTGTCGGCATCCCGCGTCGTGCCGATGATGCGCCAGCCCTGCGGCAAGAGCCGGACGGCCAGCGCCTGCGCGGAATAGCCGTGACCGAGGGAGAGGAGCGTAGGAGCCATGCGCCCTCCTGCGCCGCGGTTGGGGAATTGTCAAAGGCCCGCTAGGCTGCTCGCCACGGGAGGACTGTCATGGGCAACACACCGGGGCCACCGGGGCTCGACGCGGCCTATGGGCTCCACGGGCCGGAGGACGTGAAGGCGCTCTACGGCGACTGGGCGGGGACCTATGATGCGGGCTTCGTGGCCGAGCGTGGCTACGTACTCCACGAGGTGGTGGCAGCTGGCTTCGTCGCGGCGGGCGGCGCGGACCCGGTTCTCGACGTGGGCGCGGGCACAGGGCTCGTGGGCGCGGCCTTGGCGCGGCGCGGCGTGGGCCCGCTCCATGCCACCGACATTTCCGCGCCCATGCTGGCGGAGGCCGAGGCCAAGGGCTGCTACGCCGAGCTGTTTGAGGCTGATATCACACAGCCGCTCGCCTGCGCGGACGGCACCTATGGCGGCGTAGTGAGCGCGGGGACGTTCACGCTGGGCCATCTCGGGCCCGGGCCGCTCGCGGAGCTTGTGCGCATCACCCGGCCCGGCGGTGTCCTCGCCATCGCAGTCAACGCGGTGCATTACGAGGCGGCGGGCTTCGCGGCGGCGCTTGCGGCTCTGGGGCCGCGGATCACCGGGCTCGCGACGCATAGCATACGCATCTATGCCGAGGACGCCGCGCATGATCACGCCGCTGATCTCGGGCTCCTCGTCACCTGCCGCGCGGCCTAGCGGCCTTTCCAGACCGGGTCCCGCTTTTCGGCGAAGGCGCGGGCGCCCTCTGCCTGATCCTCGGAACTGTAGAGCACGTCCACGCTGCGCAGCTGCCGTCCGGTGATGCGGTTCATGGCGTCCTGGAATTTCGCATCCTCGGCGTCACGGACGATCTCCTTGATCGCGGCGTAGACGAGGGGCGGACCGGAGGCGAGGAGGTCGGCCATCCGCCGCGCCTCCTCCATGAGCGTCGCGGCGGGATGGATGTGATTGACGATACCCCAGCCGTGCGCCTCCTCCGCGTCGAACCAGCGCCCGGTGAGCAGGAGCTCCATGGCGATGTGGTAGGGGATGCGCTTAGGCAGTTTGACGGAGGCGGCGTCCGCCACCGTGCCGGACCGGATCTCGGGCAGGGCGAAAGTCGCGTGGTCAGCGGCGATAATAATGTCAGCGCTGAGCGCGAGCTCCAGTCCGCCGCCGCAGCAGATCCCGTTGACCGCCGCGATGACGGGCTTGCCCATATCGCGAAGTTCCTGCAGCCCGCCGAACCCGCCCACGCCGTAATCGCCATCGACCGCGTCGCCATCATGGGCGGCCTTGAGATCCCAGCCGGGGCAGAAGAACTTCTCGCCCGCGCCGGTAATGATGGCGACGCGCAGGGCTGGATCGTCGCGAAATGTCTGAAACGTGTCGCCCATGATGCGAGATGTGGCGAGGTCGATGGCGTTGGCCTTTGGCCTGTCGAGGGTGACTTCGAGGACTGCGCCGCGGCGCTCCGTGCGGATCGGTCCTGTGGTCATGGGCGGGCCTTTCGAATGAGGGCGTCGGCGGCGATGGCGGCGCTCGGGGTGCAGAGGAGCGGGTTGACCTCAACCTCCTCCAGCGTATCGGCATTGTCCACGACATAGGCCTGGATCGCCTCGATCGCGTCGAGGGTGGATGGCAGATGCGCCGCCGGGCGACCCCGGTAGCCGTGGAGCTTCGGCGCCATGCGCAGGCTTTGCAGTGCGGCCTCGATCTCGCCGCGCGTGGCCGGCAGGAGAAGATGCGCGCTGTCGGCGAGGAGCTCGGTCTCGGTGCCGCCTGCCGCGAGCGTGAGGACGAAGCCATGGGCCGCGTCCCGCATGACACCGACGAGAAGCTCCGCCACCGCGCCCGTGACCATCTCCTCGATCAGGAGTTCGCCGGGCGCAAGGCTGGCGAGGGCAGCTTCCACGTCGCAAGGCGCCACCCCAAGCGCGAGCCCGCCCGCGCCCGACTTGTGCGCGAGCCCGAGGACCTTCACGGCGAGGCGGCCAGAGAAGCCCTCGGCCACGGCGACTGCCGCGTCCCGCCCGGCCCGCGTGCCCCGCGGTACATCGAGGCCATGGCGCGCGAGCGTCGCCTTGGCCTCGGCTTCATCGAGGAGCTCTGCTTTGCGCTCCGGCCCCGGCAGGAGCACCGGCTGCGCCGGGGCCGCGCCGGGCCCTCCCATGGCCGCCACCGCCTCCATCGCGCTGTGAAGCCCGTGGAGTGGCAAGACCCCCGCTGCGAGTACCTCCGCCGCCGTGTCCTCGGGCAAGAGCTCCGGCAGCGTGGCGCAGACGGAGTAGCGCGCGCCCGTCTCCCGCGCCGCCGCGATTACCGCGCGGGTGGCGATGGCCCAGTCCTGAAGGTCGCAGCGATCCGGGCGGGGATAGTCGAGGATCACCAGCACGAGGTCGATTCCGGGCGCGGCCATGGCGGCCCAGGCCGCGGTCATCGCCGCTTCATCGCGCCAGATATACGTGTGGTAATCGAGCGGATTGGCGAGCGCGACACGGGGCCCGAGCGACTCCCGCAGGGCCGCCTCCTGGGACTTTGAGAGCGTCGGAAGCGCCACGCCCGCCGCCGCCGCCATATCCGCCGCCAGCGCCGCCTCCCCGCCCGAGCAGGAGATGGAGCCAACCGCGCGCCCCGGAAGCCGCCCGAAAAGATGTGCGATCTTGAGCGCCTCGAGAAAGCCCGGCAGCGTCCCGAGCCGCGCGATGCCAAGCCGCGCGAGGAGGGCCTCGGCCCCCACATCGCCTCCCGCGAGGGAGGCTGTATGTGAGAGCGCGGCTGCCTGCGCCTGCGCCGATCGCCCGGATTTGAGGGCGACGAGCGCCACGCCGCGCGCTCGCGCCGCGGTGGCCAGCGCCTCCCAGGCGCGCAGGTTGCCGAAGCCCTCGATATGGAGCCCGATGGCCGTGATCCGGGGGTCATCGAGCAGGGCCTGCGCAAGCTCCGCCTGGCTCACCTGCGCCTGGTTTCCGCAGGTGACGACCATGGCCACCGGCAGTCCGCGGCTCTGCATGGTGAGGTTGAGCGCGATATTCGAGCTCTGCGTGAGGATCGCGACGCCGCGCGGCACCGGCCGAAGCCCGTGCTGGTCCGGCCAGAGCGCCACGCCGTCGAGAGCGTTGATCATCCCGTAGCAATTGGGTCCGAGGATGGGCATCTCTCCCGCCGCCGCGATGAGGGCGGCTGAAAGATCCCGCGCGCTGGCATCCTCGTCGCCCGCCTCAGAGAAGCCAGAGGCAAAGCAGATCGCGCCGCCCGCCTTCGCTTTGCGAAGCGCGGCCACGATCTCCACGGTGGCGTGCCTGTTGACCCCGATGAACGCCGCGTCCACCGGCCCCTCGATATCAGCCACGCGCGGGACCGCCCGGCGCCCGGCGACACTGTCCTTGGTATGATGCACCGGGACGATCTCGCCGTGATATCCCAGCGCCTCCGCCGCATCCACGATGGCGGCGCACCAGGCCCCGCCGCCAATGACGGCGATGCGCCGAGGGGCGAGGAGGCGGCTAAAGCGGGACATATCGCGCCTCTTTCCGCGCCTCGGCGCTGCATTTTTGGGCGGCGGTCGGAGCGGTGCGCAGAAAATGCTGCGCTGCAGCATGTCGGTAAGCCGCCCTTAAGGTCCCGCGGGCTATGACGGGAAAAAGCGTCGCAAGGGAGGGCCGCGCCACCAGACCGGAAAGGACCCGTCCCATGTGCATCTCCCTCGAAGCCCTCGCGCTTTTTCTCACGCTCGTCGGCAGTGACCTCGTTACCACCGAGCCGGGCCGCATCACCGTCCACGCCACAGCCACCGACGCGCACTGGACCCCGAACGCAGAAGACCTCTGGTGTACCAACGCCCCGCAGGAGGATGCCGCCGCGCGCCTCAAGAAGACGTCGCTCCCATAGGCTCGGTTTCTTTGTGCCCCGTACCTGTGATCCCGGCCGCGCCGCCTGAGCTGCGCCATCCTTACGCTCCCAGCGCGCGCAGGAGGTCCCGGCTGATGATGTGGCGCTGGATTTCCGAGGTCCCGTCCCAGATCCGCTCCACCCGGGCATCGCGCCAGAAGCGCTCGAGCGGGTAATCGTCCATGAGCCCCATCCCGCCGTGCAGTTGGATGGCGGCATCGGTCACGCGGCCGAGCATCTCGGAGGCGTAGAGCTTGGCCTGCGCGATTTCGCGATTGGCGGGCAGCCCCTTGTCGAGCCGGTCGGCGCTCGCGAGCGTCAACAGGTCCGCCGCGTCGATCTCGGTGATCATGTCGGCGAGCTGGAAGCTCACCCCTTGGAACTTGCCGATCTTCTGGCCGAACTGCTCGCGCTCGGCGGCGTAGCTGAGCGCGTAGTCGAAGGCCCGCCGCGCGCGGCCCACGCTCATGGCGGCCACGGTGATGCGGGTGGCGTAGAGCCACTCGTTCATGACGGCAAAGCCGCCATCCACCGCGCCGAGGACGGCCGCGTCCGGCAGGCGGCACTCGTCGAATTCAAGGATCATGTTCCGGTAGCCGCGGTGGGAGACGGAGGCGTAGCCGTCGCGGATGGAGAAGCCGGGATGCCCGCGATCCACGAGGAAGCAGGTGATCCGTTTCTTCGGGCCCTTGGGCGTTGCATCCTCGCCCGTGGCGACAAAAACGATGCAGAAATCGGCATGCTCCGCGCCGGAGATGAAATGCTTCGTCCCATTCAGGACCCAGTCGCCGCCATCGCGCCGCGCGCTGCATTTCATGGAACGCACGTCCGAACCCGCGCCGGGCTCCGTCATGGCGAGCGCGTCCATCTTCTCGCCGCGTATGGCGGGCATCAGGTAGCGCTCCACCTGCTCGTCTTCGCAGGCCATGAGAATGTTCTGCGGGCGGCCGAAGAAATGGGTGAGTGCCATGGAGCCGCGGCCGAGCTCGCGCTCCACGAGCGCGAATTCGAGATGCGAGAGCCCGGCGCAGCCGACGGACTCGGGGAAGTTGCAGGCATAAAATCCAAGCTCCAGCGTCTTGCGCTTGATTTCTTGGGCGAGGTCGGGGGGCACGGCACCGGTGCGCTCCACCTCCGCTTCGTGGGGGTAGATTTCCTTTTCGACGAAGGTGCGGACCGTGGCCGCGATCATCTCTTGTTCGTCAGTAAGGCCGTATTGCATCGGGCTGGCTCCGGATCGGGTGACGGGAAGGCGAAGCATCCGCGTCCCGGCCCAGCCGCCGCGTGCTCGTCCAGCGCTTGGGATCATCCAGCGCCGCCATGCCCAGATCAAAGACCATGGCGGCAGCCTAGCGAGGATCACGCCCCGCGCCAGCGTTTTCTCCGGCCTGACGTGCCGCTGGCTGCCCTCGGGTGCGGTCGCGCGCGCAGCGCGCCACCGAAGGCCGAAGCTTTCCAGGCTGAGGGGTGTGAGCGTCTGGCCGCCAATCGTTCGAGAGAGGACGCGAACGGCGGGGCCTTTCCCGAAACGCGCGCGGTGCCCGCGGCGGGGCGCTCAGGTCTGGCTGAAGCGCAGCGGCTTCGTCGCCGCGCGCGCGATGACGCCTTGCGCTTCTAGGTCGAGTTGCACGGTCTTCATCCACCAGCCGGAGGTCTTGCCGCCGGGAAAGAGCGCGGCGTCGAGGTGGGGCAGAAGCGCGGCCTTGGCCTCGGCTGCCGTGAGCCCCGGCGCCTCCCGGGGCAGTACGACGAGGAGGGCCGCTTTCATGGCCTCGTATTTCGCCCGGTCCACCCGCGTCACATGCCCGGGCACGTTGACGTTGCGCACCTCGATCTTCTCGCCTGCCTCAGCTGGCATAGTCGCTCCCCTCCGCGTCGAGGATCGCCTTCAGTTCGGCGAGGTGCCGGTCGCCTTGCTCGGGGTAGTCCTCGAGCTCACGCGCGGTCTTCTCGGCCACGTGATGGGGCAGCACGCGCAGCGCGCGGCCCGTTTGCAACGCAAGGATGTAGGTCTGCGCCGCGCGCTCGAAGTAGTAGAGCCGATTGAAGGTATCGGCGACGGTGTCCCCGATGACGAGAATGCCATGGTTGCCCATGACCATCACCTTCCGCTTCGGGTCCGCGAAGAGCGCCGCACATCGGGCGCCTTCCTCCTCGAAGGCGAGGCCGCCATACGCCTCGTCGATGACCGTGCGGTCGTAGAAGGTTGCGCAATTCTGGTCGACGGGGGGCAGCGTGCTGTCGGCGAGCGCGGCAAGCGCGGTGGCAAAGGGCGAATGGACGTGCATCGCGCAGCGCGCGTGGGTGCAGTGCCGGTGGAGACCGCCGTGGAGCCCCCAAGCCGTGGGGTCCGGCGCGTCGGGCCCCTCCATCGTTGCGGGGTCGTTCACGTCCACCTCGATAAGGTCGGAGGCCTTGATCCGCGCGAAGTGCATCTGGTTCGGGTTCATGAGCACCCGCGTGCCCGCATCGTTGATGGCAAGTGAGAAGTGGTTGGCCACTGCCTCGTGGAGATTGAGCCGTGCCGTCCAACGGAACGCCGCTGCCATGTCCACCCTGTCCTGCCAGTGGTCCATGTTGGGGCGGATATCTGTGACGGTCATGGGCCGGGCTCCCTCGCTCTTCGGGCCCGAGTGTTGGAGCGCGCGGCGCCCCGCGTCAACGTCCGAGCAGCGCCAGGAGCGCGCGCTCGGCCCGGCGCAGTCCGTGCGGACGCGCGGGCACCGGCGGCACATCGCGCTCGGCGAGCGCGATGACATCGGGGTGGATGTAGCTCGTGCGCGCGATCGTGGGCGTGTTGTGTAGCCGCTGAGCCGCGGCCTCCGCCATGGCCTTGATCGTGGGCTGCGGCGTGGCGAGTGCCACGTCGAGCGCGGCCGCCGAGCCCGCCCAAGTGCGAAACGTTTTGGCGGTGAGGCCGTCCTGCCCCGTCGCCTCGCGCAGCCAGTCGTTCACATGATCAGGCCCGATCGTGCGGGGCCCGTCGCCGGGATCGTAGGCCATGAGCTCCGCGCCGGGGAGGTCCTCGAGCGCCTCGAGCGCGCGCTGGAGCGTGGCATCCTTCAGCGCCTTATCGACCTGTGCGCCGCCCTTGCCCGGAAAGCTCACGGCAATGCCGTCCCGCCCGAGGCTCACGTGATCGGCTCGCAGCGTCGTGGCGCCGTAGGTCTCGTTCTCGTCGGCGTAGTCCGGCGTCCCCACGCGGAGCGCGGCCCGGTCGATAAGGCGCAGGCAGGCGGCGATGGCAAAGGCGGGCTCGGCTGGGCTGCCTTCGGTCAATTCCCGCGTCAGCCGCCGCCGCAGCGCGGGCAGCGCCACGCCGAAGCGCGCGAGCTCGTCGAACTTGGTGCGCGCGCGGTGCTCGGTCCAGTCGGGGTGGTAGCGGTATTGCTTGCGCTCCCGCGCATCGAGGCCGGTGGCCAGCAAATGCCCGTTGGGCTTCGGGCTGATCCAGACATCCGCATAGGCCGGAGGCACGGCCAGCGCCTCGATCCGGCGCCGCTCCCGTCGGTCCTCGATACGCGTCCCGTCGGGGGCGCGGTAGCTCCAGCCCCGGCCCGCGCGGCGGCGCGTGATGCCCGGGCGGTCATCGGGGTACCAGACGAGGGAGGCAGGCAGGGTGGCATCCATGCGTTCTCAACCGGCACGCGGGGTGTCCGGTTTCATCGATATGTCACTTGCGGGCGCCTGCGGGCGGTGAAATGCTGCGCCATGGAACAACTCAAGACATGGGCAGAGGTCGCACCGCATCTCGTGGCGGTGGCCGCGGGGCGCGCAGTGGCAGATCGCGTGATCCGGGGCGCGCGCGTGGTCAACGTGCATACCCGCGAGGTGCTCGACTGGGAGATCGCAATCGCCGCGGCCCGTTTTGCCTATGTGGGGCCCGATGCCGCGCATTGCGTGGGGCCTGAGACGGAGGTGGTCGACGCGGGCGGGCGCTACGCCATTCCCGGCCTTTGCGACGGGCACATGCATATCGAGAGCGGCATGCTCACCCCCGCCGAGTTCGCCGCCGCCGTCATCCCCCACGGCACGACGACGATGTTCACCGACCCCCACGAGATCGCCAACGTGATGGGCCTCGAAGGCGTGCGCATGATGCATGACGAGGCCCTGATGCAGCCCGTCAACATCTTCACGCAGATGCCCTCCTGCGCGCCTTCGGCGCCCGGGCTCGAGACTACTGGCTTCGAGATCACCGCCGAGGACGTGGCCGAGGCCATGGCCTGGCCCGGCATCATCGGTCTGGGCGAGATGATGAACTTCCCCGGTGTCGTGAACGGTGACGCGCAGATGCTGGCCGAGATCGCCGCCACGCAGGCGGCGGGAAAGACGGTGGGGGGGCATTACGCGTCGCCCGATCTCGGGCCTGCCTTCCATGCCTACGCCGCGGGCGGGCCGGCGGATGACCATGAAGGCACCTCCGAGGCCGACGCCATCGCGCGCACGCGGCAGGGCATGCGTGCCATGCTCCGCCTGGGCTCTGCCTGGTACGACGTGGAAAGCCAGATCACGGCGGTGACGGAAAAGGGCATGGATCCACGCAGCTTCATCCTGTGCACCGATGACTGCTTCGCAGGGACGCTGGTGCGCGACGGGCACATGGACCGCGTGGTGCGCCATGCGATTGCCTGCGGCTGTGATCCCCTGATCGCTTTGCAGATGGCCACGATCAACACCGCCACGCATTTCGGCCTCGAGCGGGAGCTCGGCTCCATCGCGCCGGGCCGCCGCGCCGATCTTATCCTGACCTCGAGCCTCGAAGAGCTCCCCATCGAGCATGTTATCGCCCGGGGCGTCACCGTCGCCGAAGCGGGCGCGCTCAAGGTCGACTGCCCGCATTACAATTGGCCCGCACGCGCGCGGCAAACGGTCCATATAGGGGCCGCAAAGACCGCCGAGGATTTCGAGATCCGCGCGCCCGAGGGGGCCAACCGCGTCACGGCCCGGGTCATCGGCGTCGTGGAGAACCAGGCGCCGACGAAGGCGCTGAGCGCTGAGCTGCCGGTGGAAAACGGCCTCGTGGAGGCGGAGGGCGATGTCTGCCAGATCGCCCTCGTCGAACGCCACCGCGCCACAGGCGGCGTGACGAATGCCTTCGTCTCCGGCTTCGGCTACCAGGGTCCCATGGCCATGGCGTCCACCGTGGCCCATGACAGCCACCACATGATCGTCGTGGGCACTGATCGGGCCAATATGGCCGCCGCCGCCAATAGGCTCGCCGAGGTGGGCGGTGGCATGTGCGTCTTCCGCGATGGCCGGGAGGCCGCCCTCGTGGAACTGCCGATCGCGGGGCTCATGTCGGATGCGCCCGCCGCCGAGGTGGCCGAGAAGGCCGACGCGATACTCGCGGCGATGAAAGCCGCCGGCTGCACGCTCAACAACGCCAACATGCAGCATTCGCTCCTCGCGCTCGTCGTCATCCCGGAGCTGCGCATCTCCGATCTCGGTCTCGTGGATGTCCGGAGCTTCGAGCTTGTGCCGCTCTTTGAGGAAGTGTCATAAGCGCCCACCGCTTCGATGATACACTTGCCTGGCCGCGATCCGCGCGGTGGACCATCCGTAGGACCCGATATGAACGACCAGAACCGACCCATCGCCACGCCGGACCTTCCGCCTGCCGCCTTCTTCGACGATCCCGTCGCGGCCGTCGCGCGCCTCGAGGAGCTCTACGAAGCCTCGGTGCACTTTCTCACCGAGCGGTTTACCGCGGCGCTTTCGGGCGATGTGCCGAGCGCGCGGATGCGCGCCTTCTACCCGGAGATCCGGATTTCCACGACGAGCTATGCCAGCGTGGATTCGCGGCTCTCCTTCGGCCACGTGGCTGAGCCTGGCACCTACGTCACCACCATCACGCGGCCCGATCTCTTCGGGAATTACCTGCGCCAGCAGCTCAAGCTCTTGATGGAGAACCACGGCATCCGGGTCATGATCGGGCCGTCGACCACGCCGATGCCCGTGCATTTCGCGGTGGCCGGCCAGCCCGATCTCGTGGTGCCGCAGGAGGGTGCCGCGCCTTTCACGCTGCGCGACGTCTTCGACGTGCCGGATCTCTCGACCACCAATGACGAGATCGTCAACGGCTACGGCTATAGCTACCCCGACGGGGCCGGGCCGCTCGCGCCCTTCACCGCCCAGCGGATCGACTATTCGCTCGCTCGGCTGAGCCATTACACCGCCACCGATCCCGATCACTTCCAGAACCACGTGCTCTTCACCAACTACCAGTTCTACGTGGAGGAGTTCGAAGCCTATGCCCGGGAGAAGATCGGCGACCCCGCCTCGGGCTACACGTCTTTCGTGGCCACTGGCGACCAGGAAATCACGACGCCTGACGGGGTTATAGAGCCGCCCGCGAAGCTGCCGCAGATGCCCACCTACCACCTCAAGCGCGAGGGCGGGGCGGGGATCACGCTCGTCAATATCGGGGTCGGGCCTTCCAACGCGAAGACCGCCACGGACCATATCGCCGTACTCCGCCCCCATGCGTGGCTGATGGTGGGGCATTGCGCGGGGCTGCGGAACTCCCAGCAGCTTGGCGATTTCGTGCTCGGCCACGGCTACCTGCGCGAGGATCACGTGCTCGACGATGATCTGCCCGTCTGGGTGCCGATCCCGGCGCTGGCGGAGATCCAGACCTCGCTCGAGAGCGCGGTGGCGGAGGTCTCGGGGCTCGAAGGCTTTGAGCTCAAGCGGCTGATGCGGACGGGGACGGTGGCCACCATCGACAACAGGAACTGGGAGCTCCGCGACCAGTCCGGCCCGGTGCAGCGGCTCAGCCAATCACGCGCGATCGCGCTCGACATGGAAAGCGCCACCATCGCCGCCAACGGTTACCGCTTCCGCGTCCCCTACGGCACGTTGCTCTGCGTCTCTGACAAGCCGCTCCACGGCGAGCTGAAGCTGCCGGGCATGGCTACCGATTTCTACCGGACGCAGGTCGCGCGGCATCTCAAGATCGGCATTCGCGCCATGGAAACGATCCGCGACATGCCGCTCGAGCGTATCCACAGCCGCAAGTTGCGCTCCTTCGAGGAGACCGCGTTCCTCTGATCGCGGCCTTCCCGCCACGTTTCGGTGTGAAAAATCGCATGATTTAAGGCTTTTTGCGCCACTAATTCTTGTGTGATGCCCCAACATGACGCTAATCTGCACAAATGAGGCCCGAGATTTGGGCAGTGAAGGAGATAACAACATGGCCAAACCAATGACCAAGACCCAGCTCGTGGCCGCCCTCGCAGACGCGATGGACAGCGACAAGAAATCCGCGGGTGCCGCACTCGACGCTGTCTGCGACGTCATCACCAAAGAAGTGTCCGGCGGCGGTGCCGTCACGCTGCCCGGCGTGGGCAAGATCTACTGCCGTGAGCGCCCCGAGCGCATGGTGCGCAACCCGGCCACCGGCGAGCAGATCAAGAAAGACGCCGACAAGGTCGTCAAGATGACGATCGCCAAGGCGCTCAAGGAAAGCGTCAACGGCTAAACGCCGATCCCCGATTTTTTCGAAGGCCGTTCGCCCCGCGCGAGCGGCCTTTTTCGTCTCTTCAAGGTTAAGCCTTTGGCAAGCTTTCTGCGGGTAAGCACGATTAACCAAAGGAGAGAGACATGCATGTACGTGAAGTGAATTCCGCCAAGGTCTCCGGAATTGGCGGGTTCTTCATCCGGGCCCGCAATCCCGGCAAGATGCGCGCGTGGTACCGCGATGTGCTGGGGATCGGGCGCTCCGATGACGTGGTCTGGCAGCAGGCGCCGGGGCCCACGATCTTTGCGCCCTACGCCGAACGCAGCACGTATTTCGGCCGCCAGGACCAGTCTTTCATGCTGAATTTCCGCGTCGACAACCTCGCCGCCATGATCGAAGAGCTCACCGCCACGGGCATCCACGTCGAAACCCGCCCCGGCGAATGGGACAACGATACCGGCCGCTTCGCGCGTATTCACGATCCGGAGGGCAATCCCATCGAGCTCTGGGAGCCCGCCGCCTGACATCGCGCGCGGGCTCTGGCCCCCGGGGGCCGGGGCGCGTATGGCGCTTGGATGGATATTCGCGCGATCTGTCTCGGCCTCGTTTTCGCCCTCGCGTGGTCCTCCGCGTTCACCTCGGCGCGCATCATCGTCGAAAGCGCGCCACCGCTCCTGATCCTCTCGCTCCGCTTTTTCCTGTCCGGCGCGCTGGCCTGCGGGCTTGCATGGGCGCTGGGGCAGAGCTTTCGGCTCTCGGCGGCGCAATGGCGGGCGACGATCCTCTTCGGTATCTGCCAGAACGCGCTTTATCTCGGGCTCAACTTCGTGGCCATGCAGAGCGTGGAGGCCTCGCTCGCAGCCATAATCGCCTCGGCCATGCCGCTCCTCGTGGCCGGGGCCGGCTGGATCCTTTTTCGGGAGCGCGTGGGCGCGGCGGGCGTCGGAGGGCTCGTGGTAGGTACAGGCGGCGTCATCCTCATCATGGGGGCACGGCTCGGCGGCGGCGCGGATAGCTTCGGCATCGCGCTTTGTATCCTCGGTGTCATCGCGCTCACGGCGGCCACGCTGGCCCTGCGGCAGGCCTCGAGCGGGGGCAACTACATGGCCATCGTGGGCCTGCAGATGCTCATCGGTGCCACGGCACTTCTCCCCGCGGGGCTCGCGCTCGAGACTTGGGAGGTCACCTGGACCCCGCGCCTCACGGCGGCCTTCGTCTATACCACGCTGGTGCCGGGGCTTCTCGCGACGCTCATCTGGTTCCACCTTGTGGCGCGGGTCGGCGCGGTGAAGGCCGCGACGTTCCACTTCCTCAATCCGTTCTTCGGCGTGGCCATCGCGGCGCTCATGCTGGGCGAGGCGCTGAGCCTCACCGACATCGCGGGGGTCGTGCTCATCGCGGGGGCGATCCTTGCCGTGCAGACCTCCCGCGCGAGCGCGCGCACAGCGAACCATACGCCGGACACACGGCCAAACACAGCCCGGTGATCAGGACGTAGCAAAGCTGACAGGCGGGTCAGGATCGGGCATGAGACGGGGATGGACCTCGTCTTCGGATATCTCGCCGGGCTGCTCACGCTGATCAATCCCTGCGTCGTGCCTGTGCTGCCCATCGTGCTTGCCTCGGCGCTGCAGGCTTCCCGAGCGGGGCCGCTGGCACTCGCGGCGGGCATGAGCCTTGCCTTCGTGGCGCTGGGTGTGGGCATTTCCGCCTTCGGCTACGCGTTGGGCATCGACGCGGAGACGATCGCCAATGCCGGCGCGGTCCTCATGATCCTTTTCGGCCTCGTCCTGCTTGTGCCCCGCTTCTCGGCGCGCTTCGCCACTGCAACGGGCGGCTTCGCGGGCTCCGCCGATGCCCAGCTCGACGGGATGGACGGGGGCTCCCTGCGCGGCCAGTTCCTCACCGGCGCGCTTCTCGGCGCGGTTTGGAGCCCTTGCGTGGGCCCGACGCTGGGCGGCGCCATCGCGCTGGCCTCCACCGGGCAGAGCCTCGGCTGGGCCACGGCGATCATGGCGAGCTTCGCGCTGGGCGTCTCCACCATCATCCTGGCGCTCGGCTACGGAGCGCAATCGGCGCTGCGCGGGCGCGCCGCGGCCATGCGCCGGATGGCGGCCTATGCCCGCCCGCTCATGGGGGTGATCCTCGTCGTCGTCGGCACGGGCATCCTCTTCAAGGTCCACCACATGATCGAAATCTGGGCGCTCGACACGCTGCCCGTCTGGCTACAGGACCTTTCGGTCCGCTTCTGAAGGAGATATCCATGCACCGCCGTACCTTCCTCCTCGCCGCCGCGGCTGCGCCGCTCGCCACCCGCGCCATGGGCGCCACGGGCTGGGTCGATTACATCCCCGGCCTCGTGCGCGACCGCCTCGCGGCGGGAGAGACCGTCTTTCTCGACGTGGCCGCGGATTGGTGCACTACCTGCCGCAGTCAGGAGCGGACGATCAATGCGCTCATGGGCGAGAACCCGGCCTATGCCGAGGCCGTCACCTTCGTGCGCCTCGACTGGGATGACCACAAGAACGCGCCGATCGTGCAGGACCTGCGCATTCCACGCCGCTCCACGCTTGTTGTGCTTAAAGGCGAGGATGAGCTCGGCCGCATCGTGGCCGGCACGCGGAAGGCTGACATCCAAGCGCTCATGGATACCGCGCTCACCGCCGCCAGCGCCTGAGCTTGCGCGGGTACGGGGGACGAGACACGCGCGGGTTTCGCGGCCCATCAGGCTTCTTTGTGCCTCGTACCTCGGGGAGTTTGAGGGGCTGGCCCCTCAATCCGGCCTACCCGATCGTGCCCAGGCTCTGATAGGGCGCGCTGCCAGTCTGGCCGCGGTTCATGAGCACGTGATCGAGCAGCACGCAGGCCATCATCGCCTCGCCCACCGGCACGGCACGGATGCCCACGCAGGGGTCATGCCTGCCCTTGGTGATGATCTCGGTCTCTTGGCCTGACTTCGTGATCGTGGCGCGCGGCGTAAGGATGGAGCTCGTGGGCTTCACCGCGAAGCGCACGGTGATGTCCTGTCCCGTGGAGATACCGCCGAGGATGCCGCCGGCATGGTTGGAGCTGTAGACCGGGCCGTCGGGCCCCATGCGGATCTCGTCTGCGTTTGCATCACCCGTGAGTGCGGCGGCGGCCATGCCTTCCCCGATCTCGACGCCCTTCACGGCGTTGATCGAGAGCATGGCGGCGCCGAGCTCGGTGTCGAGCTTGCCGTAGATCGGCGCGCCGAGGCCCGGCGGCGGGTTTTTCGCCGTCACTTCGATCACCGCGCCGCAGGAATTGCCGCTTTTGCGCAGGTCGTCGAGGTAGGTGGCCCAGTGCTCGGCGGCCCGTGCATCCGGCACCCAGAACGGATTATTCCCGATTTCTTCCCGGTCGAAGCGCGCGCGGTCGATCCCGTGGGGCCCCATCTGGACCATGTAGCCCACGATCTCCATCTCCGGGCAGAGCTCCGAGAGCGCCGCCCGGGCGAGCCCGCCGGCGGCCACGCGCGCGGCGGTCTCGCGCGCCGAGGAGCGCCCGCCGCCGCGGTAATCCCGCACGCCGTATTTCTGCCAGTAGGTGATATCGGCATGGCCGGGGCGAAACTTCTCGGCGATGTCGCCGTAATCCTTCGACCGCTGGTCGGTGTTCTCGATCATGAGCTGGACAGGCGTGCCCGTGGTCACCCCCTCGAAGACGCCCGAGAGGATGCGCACGGCATCAGGCTCTCGCCGCTGGGTGGTGTATTTCGATTGCCCGGGCTTCCTCCGGTCGAGCCAGACCTGCAGCGCGTCTTCGCTCACCGGTACCCCCGGGGGGCATCCATCCACGGTGCATCCGAGGGCCGGGCCATGGCTTTCGCCCCAGGTGGTCACGCGAAAGAGATGTCCGAAGGAATTCATACTCATAAGAGCCGTGTAGCCGGGGGCCCGGGCCTCGGCAAGACGCCGCGGCTTGCCGTCCCGGCCGATCTCGCTATGGTCTGCCACACCTCGGGGTGCCCGGCTGGGCTGAGATGCATCATGCGAACCCGTTGAACCTGAACCGGCTCATACCGGCGGAGGGAAGGTGGCCATAAGCTCCTCACTCTTCGTTCGGCGATATTGGAGGATCTGATGAAATCCCTTCCCCTTCTCGCAGGACTGGCACTCGGCACCGCAGCAGCGGCAGACACCCCCGTGCTCACCGTCTACACCTATGACAGCTTCGTCACCGATTGGGGTCCGGGCCCCGCGGTGGAGGAAGCATTCGAGGCCACGTGCGATTGCGATCTGCAGTTCGTCGGCGCGGGCGACGGCGCGGCGCTCCTGGGCCGCATCCGGCTCGAAGGCGCGCGCTCGGAGGCCGATGTTGTGCTCGGGCTCGATACCAACCTCACCGCCGCCGCGGCGGAGACCGGCCTTTTTGCGCCGCACGGAGTTACGGCGGAGTACGACCTGCCCATCGCATTCGACGATCCACTCTTCGTGCCCTTCGATTGGGGCTTTTTCGCCTTCGTCGGCAATGTGGACGGCCCCGCGCCGGAGAGCTTCACCGACCTCGCCACGTCCGATGCCCGCATCGTCATCCAGGACCCGCGCTCCTCGACGCCGGGGCTAGGGCTGCTCCTTTGGGTCGACAGTGTCTACGGCGAGGATGCGCCTGCCCTCTGGGAGGGTCTCGAGGACAACATCGTCACCGTCACCCGAGGCTGGTCCGAAGCCTACGGCCTCTTCCTCGAAGGCGAGGCGGACCTCGTGCTGAGTTACACGACCTCGCCCGCCTATCATCTCATTGCTGAAGACGATGCCTCCAAGCGCGCGCTTCCCTTCGCGGAGGGGCATTACATGCAGGTCGAGGTGGCGGGGAAGCTGGCGAGCTCCGATGTGCCTGATCTCGCCGATGAGTTCCTCGCGTTCATGGTCTCCGATGCCTTCCAATCGGTGATCCCGACGACGAACTGGATGTATCCCGCCGTGACGCCGGAGGCCGGGCTGCCAGACGGCTTCGAGACGCTCATGACACCGGATACCGCGCTGCTCCTGCCCGCTGCCGAGGCCCCCGCCGCACGGGAAGCGGCGCTTGAGATATGGCTCGAGGCGCTGTCGCAGTAAGCCCCGTGCGGGCGCTGGCAGGCGGGGCGGCGGCGGCGTTCCTGCTCGCGCTCACGCTGGGGACCCTCGGGGCCGTGGCGTGGCGCGCAGACGGTCTTTCGGGCCTCGGTGCGGCGGATTGGGCCGCGATCCGCTTCACACTGGGGCAGGCGCTCGTCTCGGCGGCGCTTTCTGTGCTGCTGGCCGTGCCCGTCGCGCGCGCCCTTGGGCGGCGGCGCTTCCCCGGCCGGAGCCTTGTCGTCGCGCTGCTCGGCGCGCCTTTTATCCTCCCGGTCATCGTTGCCGTTTTCGGGCTCATCGCCGTCTTTGGGCGGGCCGGGTTGCTCAACCAGGCGAGTGCGGCCCTCGGCCTGCCGGAGCTCGCGATCTACGGGCCCCAGGGCGTCATCCTCGCCCATGTCTTCTTCAATATGCCGCTGGCCACGCGCTTTCTCCTGCAAGGCTGGCTTGGCATTCCCGCCGAGCAGTTCCGCCTCGCCGCGAGCCTCGGTTTCACGCCCGCGGCCGTGGCGCGGTACCTCGAATGGCCCATGCTGCGCGCGGTGGTGCCCGGCGCCTTCCTCGCGATCTTCCTAATCTGTTTGACCTCCTTTGCCGTGGCGCTCGCCGTGGGCGGGGGGCCGCGGGCGACGACGATCGAGCTCCGCATCTACGAGCTCTTCCGCTTTGACTTTGCCCTCGGGGACGCGGCGCTTCTCGGCCTCGTGCAATTCGCGGTCTGCGCGGTGGCGGCCCTCGTGGCGGGGCTCGTGACCGTGCCGAAGGTGGCCATGGCCGGGCTCGATGGCGTGGCGGCGCGGTGGGATGCCCGTGGCGCGTGGCTGCGCGTGCAGGACAACGCGGTGATCTGCCTGGCCTGCGCCTTCCTCCTCTTGCCCATGGGGATTGTCGTGCTCCGTGGTGTGCCGTTCGTGGCCGCGCTTCCCACGTCGGTCTGGCAGGCGGCGGGTGCCTCGCTCGTCGTCGCATTATTCTCAACGCTGCTTGCGCTGGCCCTGTCGCTCTCGCTCGCGCTCTGGGTGGCCCGCGGCGGACGCGCCGCGCGGATCGGGGGAGATATCATCTCGGGCCTCGCGCTGACAGCCTCGCCGCTCGTCATGGGGACGGGGCTCTTCATCCTGCTCTTTGGCTGGACGAGCCCACAGGCCCTCGCACTTCCGGTCACGGCGCTCGTTAATGCGGCGATCACCGTGCCTTTCACATTGCGCGTCCTTGCTCCCGCCGTGGCCGACATTGAGGAGGCCTATGGCAAGCTAGCCGCCTCCCTCGGGCTGACGGGCTGGGCGCTCCTGCGCCGCGTGATCCTGCCGCGGTTGCGTCGGCCGCTGGGCTTTTCCGCGGGGCTCGCGGCGGCGCTCAGCATGGGAGATCTCGGCGTGATCGCGCTCTTTTCTGCGCCGGAGACGGAGACGCTCCCGCTTGCCATGTACCGCCTGATGGCCGCCTACCGTACGGACCTCGCCGCCGGAGCCGGGCTCGTGCTGGTGGTCTTGAGCTTCGGGCTGTTCTACGCGCTCGACCGGGGAGGGCGCGCCGATGTTGACGCTTGAAGAGGTCCGTTTCGCGCGGGAGGGGTTCACGCTCGATGCCGATCTCAGCCTGCCGCCGGGTACGCGTGCGGCGGTGCTGGGCCCGTCGGGCGGTGGGAAGTCCACGCTGCTTGATCTCATTGCCGGGTTCGAGGCGCCGGCTGCGGGCCGCGTGACGTGGAACGGGGAGAATCTCGGCGGCGCGGCGCCGGGAGAACGCCCTGTCTCGATCCTCTTTCAGGAGGGCAATCTCTTTCCGCATCTGACGCTTTTCGAGAATACGGCGCTGGGCCTCGATCCGCGGCTGAAGCTCTCGGGGGATCACCGCGCGCAGGTGAACGCGATGCTGGGCGACGTGGGCCTTGGCGGGCTTGAGGCCCGCAAGCCCGGCGCGCTTTCCGGCGGGCAGCGGGCGCGGGCGGCGCTGGCGCGGGTTTTTCTGAGGGCGCGGCCCGTGCTCTTGCTCGATGAGGCGTTTTCGGCGCTCGGGCCGGCGCTAAAGAGTGAAATGTTCGATCTCTTGGACCGATTGGTGACGGTCGAGACCGTCCTCCTCATGGTTACGCACGATCCCGAGGAAGCGACGCGGATGTCAGAGATCGTGGTGGTGGATGACGGATGTGTGGCTCCGCCGGAGCCCAGCGGCCCACTCTTGGCGAACCCTCCGCCCGGGCTGAGCGCGTATCTGGGGAAGAGGTAGAGGCCCTGGATCAGGTCCGGGGCGGGCCATCCCAAAGGGCAGCGACGCATGCAAAGAAAAAGGCCCCGGCTATGAGCCGGGGCCTTGTTAAATCTGAGATGCAGATCACTCCGCGGGCGTCTGGCCCTGCTTCTTCGCCCGTGCCTTCACCGGGGCCCAGAGGCGCTTGTTGGTGAAGTAGAGGAGCGTGGCCAGGACGCCGAGGAAGATCACTGCCGCGAGGCCGGACTGCTTGCGCGCCATCATCTTGGGCTCTGCGGCCCAGGTGAGGAACGCTGCCACGTCGAGCGCTTGTTGCTCGATAGTTGCCTCGGTGCCGTCCTCGTAGAAGACGTCGTCGCCCCAGAGCGGCTGCGACATTGCGAAGTAGCCGCCATAGGCGGTGTTTTCGTAGAGGAAGACGCCCGCCTCTTCCTTGTCGCCGCCGGTATAGCCAGTCAGCAGGGAGGCGATGTATTCCGGGCCGCCCATGCCGTTGAAGAGCTGCGCCATGCCGGTGCCGTAGGGGCCAGAGAAGCCAGCGCGGGCTTTGGCCATCAGCGACAAGTCCGGTGCGTTCGACACGAGGCCTTCGGGGAAGTTGTCGTTCGGCGTGGCGGGGCGGAAATCGCCTTCGCCATCAAAGAGCGTCGGATCCCAAATCTCGTAGAACTCGGCATAGGCGCGAACCTGCTCCATCGGCAGTTCCGGGCCGCCTGGATCGGCGAGCGTGCGGATCGGCACGAACTTCATGCCGTGGCAGTTGGAGCAGACCTCGGTGTAGACCTGCAGGCCCCGCTGGAGCTGCTGCTGGTCAAAGGTGCCAAACGGGCCCTCGAAGGAGAACTCGTAGTTGATCACCTCGCCCGCCGCGCCAGCGGCGTGGGCGCCGCCAGCGAGTCCGAGCGCGAGGGCTGCGGAGAGGGTCAGTTGCTTGAACATACTTGTCTGTTCCTTACTCGGCCGGAGTTGCCACGCCGGCGGGCGTGGAGCCCGAGATCTTGGCATACTTGGCGTTGAAGTCGTCCTCGATGGTGGCCGGCGGTGCCGTCGGCTTCTCGATGAGGCCGAGGAGCGGCAGGATCACCAGGAAGTAGGCGAACCAGTAGGTCGACCCGAGGAGCGAAAGGTTGGCATAGATCGGTTCCGCGGGCATCGCGCCGAGCCACATCAGGAAGATGAAGTCCACGACGAGCACCCAGAAGGCGATCTTGAACATCGGGCGATAGCGGCCGGAGCGCACCGTGGAGGTGTCGAGCCAGGGCGCGAGCGCCATGACCACGATCGCGCCAAACATCGCGAGCACGCCGAAGAAGTCCGCCGTGATGATGCCGCCGGTGATCCAGTTCACACCCATCACGAGCCACACGTCCGGCGTGAAGGCGCGCAGGATCGCGTAGAACGGCAGGAAGTACCATTCGGGCACGATGTGCGCGGGCGTCGCCAGCGGGTTGGCCTCGATGTAGTTGTCCGGGTGGCCGAGATAGTTCGGCATGAAGCCGACCACGGCGAAGAACACCAGGAGCACGATGGCCATCGCGTAGAGATCCTTGATGACGAAGTAGGGCCAGAACGGGAGCGTGTCGCGCTCGGCTTCTTCCTTCGAGGTGCGGCGCACTTCGACACCGGTCGGGTTGTTGTTGCCCGTGGTGTGGAAGGCCCAGATGTGCACCATCACGAGGCCCGCGATGATGAACGGCATCAGGTAATGCAGCGAGAAGAAGCGGTTGAGCGCCGCCTGGCCCACTGCCGGTGCGCCGAGGAGCCATGTTTGCAGCGCCTCACCGATAAAGGGCACCGTGCCGAAGAGGCCGGTGATCACGGCGGTCCCGTGGAACGACATCTGGCCCCAGGGCAGAACGTAGCCCATGAAGGCCGTGCCCATCATCAGGAGATAGATGAGCATGCCGATGATCCAGGTGACCTCGCGCGGCGCCTTGTAGGAGCCGTAGTAGAGGCCGCGGAAGATGTGCGCGTAGACCGCGATGAAGAAGAGCGACGCGCCGTTCATGTGCAGGTAGCGGATCATGTGGCCGCCGTTCACGTTGCGCATGATGTGCTCAACGGAGGCAAACGCCATGTCCACATGGGGCACGTAGTGCATCACGAGGACGACGCCGGTGATGATCTGCAGCGCCAGCGTGAAGGTAAGCACGATGCCCCAGATCCACATCCAGTTCAGGTTCTTGGGCGTGGGGATCATGATGGTGTCATAGAGAAGCCCGATGATCGGCAGGCGCTTGGCCATGCCTTTCTCGAAATTGGACTTCGGTTCGTAATGGTCGTGGGGAATTCCGGACATGGTTTCTCCTCTTAACCGAGCTCGATTGTGACGTCGTCGACGAAGATTGCGGGCGGCACGGGCAGGTTCTGCGGCGCGGGCCCGCGCCGGATGCGACCGGCCGTGTCGTAGTGAGAGCCGTGGCAGGGGCAGAACCAACCGCCAAAGTCACCGGCATTGCCGAGCGGCACGCAACCCAAGTGGGTGCACACGCCCATCTGCACGAGCCATTCGCCCGTGTCGTCGAGGGCGCGGTTTGCATCGGATGCATCCGAGGTGGAGTCGATGTTCTCGTTGCGCGCGACGGGATCGGGCAGATCGTCGATCGACACGGCACGCGCCTCTTCGATCTCCTCCGGCGTGCGCCGACGGATGAAGACAGGCTTGCCCTGCCAAAGCACCGTCATCTGCGAACCTTCGCTGAGCGCGCTCACATCCACGCGGATCTGCGCGAGGGCGAGCACGTCTGCCGACGGGTTCATCTGGTTGATGAGCGGCCATACCGCCGCCCCAACGCCCACGGCGCCAGCACCGGCGGTGGCGTAGTAGATAAAGTCTCTCCGGCCGGTATCGTGGCCCTCGAGGTCGTCCTCAGGATTTGACAACCCTATCCCTCCTGTTCGCTGCGCAGGCCGCGTGAGCGGCGCGTGGCAATGGAATCGCGGCGCGGGGTTGCCCCCTCGCAAATCACGCGCTTTGTAACGATTTAGGCCGGGTGGTCCAGCGGACAATCCCGCGCACTTGCCTTCAATTAAATGCGTACTAGCACTGCCTTTTCGGGCGCGCTGGGGCCGCTTTATTGCCGGGCGCGGGCCTTCTTGGCAAGCGCACGTTGCAACCGCCGCCCAGCCCGCTATCCATGGAAACACCGAAGTCAGGAGATCGTCATGCGCCGCTCTGCCCTTTCCGCCCTTGCCCTCGCCGCCGTTCTGAGCCCCGCCGTCGCGCAGGCAGAATGGGAGCTCAGCGTCTATCTTGGCTATCAGACGGCACCACATTCCGACGTGGAAGGGACGATCTCGGGCGCGCCCTTCGAGGAGTTTGTGGCCTGGGAGGGGCGTTCCTTCGAGAACCCAATCTATTACGGCTTCCGTGCCACCAACTGGCTCAACGACACCACCGGCTGGGGCGTGGAGCTCAACCACGCCAAGGTCTACGCCTCCGACGAGGACCTCGCGGATCTGGGCTTCACGGATCTCGAATTCTCCGACGGCCTCAACTTTCTGACGGTCAACTACATGCGCCGCTTCCCCGATCAGTTCAGCGGCGCCTTCGCGGCCTTTACGCCCTATGTCGGTGCGGGCGCGGGCCTCGCCATTCCCCATGTGGACGTGTCCGACGGATCATCGACAACCTTCGAATACCAGCTCACCGGGCCTGCCGTGGTCTGGATGGCGGGCGCGTCCTACCCCCTGACAGAGAGCTTCTCGGGCTTCGTGGAGTACAAGGGCTCGTTCAGCTCCAACACTGCCGATCTCGAGGGCGGCGGGGAACTCCGCACCGACATCATAACCAACGCGTTGAATTTCGGCGTGAGCTACAGCTTCTAGGCGACGCCTAGCCGGAGGGAGCGGTGGCCTCCATGGCGGGCCGCGTCGCGAAGCTCTCGTACCACGCCGCAAGGGCGGGGCGCCCCGCGCGCCAGTCGCGGTGCGGATGGCGGAAATCGATGTAGCCCAGCGCGCAGGCCACCGCGATCTGGCCCATGTGGAGCGGCCCGTGGAGGTGGGACATCCAGCGCGCTTCGAGCGCATCGAGCGTGCGGCGCGCCTTTTCCCACTGGGCCTCGATCCAGGTCTCCGATTGTTCGCTCTCCGGGCGCACGCGCCGCTCATAGACCATGAGCACCGCCGCCTCCGCGATGCCGTGCCCTGTGGCCTCGAGCGTCAGCACCTCCCATTCCCGCGCCTCCGGGTAGAGCGCAACCCCGCCAAGCCGTGCGAAGTAGCGGCATATGACGCGGCTGTCGTAGAGCGCGCCGCCATCGTCGCGGGTGAGAACCGGGATCTTGCCGAGGGGATTGGAGGCCGCCACCGCGGCCGCGGTATTCACCGGGGACGTGGCCACAGGCGTCAGCGTGACTTGGTCAATGACGCCCGCCTCGTGGGCCGCAACCACCGCCATGCGCACGAAGGGCGAGGCGGGGGACTGCGTGAGCTCCATGGCCACTAGGGGACCCGCCGCAGACGCATGCGCCCCATGGCGGCGACGTCGATCTCGACGGCGGGGCCACGGGTGCCGAGGCGCACCACGCGACGGAACCGCCCGGTGGCGTTCACCTGCTCGGCGTCGCGGCGCGTCTCGAGCCCTTCCTCGACGGTGTCGAGCGTGTCCTCCACGCGCTGGTCGCGGCGTAGCTTGGGGATCGCGCGAGCTGCCGCGTAGCCCGCGAGAGCCACGGCGCCGTAGCGGATCACGACCGCGCCGATGGGTGCCAAGGGTATCGCCATGTCGTCACCTCCTGCCCTTCTACATAGCCATGGCCGCGCGAAACGCCCAGCATGCAATGGCACAAAGATCTTCGCGCGCCGCCTTCAGGCGGCAAGAAGAGACTTGTCGGTGCACCCCTCGATCCGCACCTGCCGGATCTCGCCCACCGGCTGGTCGGTGGTGAAATGGACCTCCGCGAAATGCTCTGTACGCCCCATGCGCGGGCTCTCGAGGAGCACGTCGCGCTCGATGCCCACTTGCGCCGCCAGATGCGCCTGCGCCGCCTCTGCACCCTTCGCGCGCAGTCGTGCGGCCCGCTCCTTGATGGCGCGTCCATCCACCTGCGGCATCCGCGCGGCGGGCGTGCCGGGCCGCGGCGAGTAGGGAAAGACATGCAGCCAGGAGAGGTGACAATGATCGACGAGGGCGAGCGAATTCTTGAAATGCGCCTCCGTCTCGGTGGGAAAGCCCGCGATGATATCGGCGCCGAAGGTGATCCCTGGCCTCATGCGCCGCGCCTCCTCGCAGAACCGGATCGCATCCTCGCTCAAGTGCCGGCGTTTCATGCGCTTCAGGATCAGGTCGTCTCCGTGCTGGAGCGACAGGTGGAGATGGGGCATGAGCCGGGGCTCGGTGGCGATAACCTCCATGAGCGCCTCGTCCACCTCGATCGAATCCATGGAGGAGATACGGAGCCGCGGCAGGTCGGGCACGAGCTTGAGGATGCGCCGCACCAAATCGCCGAGCTTGGGCGTGGCGGGTAGGTCCGCGCCCCAGCTCGTCATATCGACGCCCGTGAGCACCACTTCGTTGAAGCCCCGATCCACCAGCCGCTTGACCTGCTCGACCACGACGCCCGCGGGGACGGAGCGGGAATTTCCCCGGCCGAATGGGATGATGCAGAAAGTGCAACGGTGATCGCAGCCGTTCTGCACCTGCACGTAGGCCCGGCTCCGCGTGCCGAAGCCGTCAATCAGGTGCCCGGCGGTCTCGGTGACGGACATGATATCGTTGACCTGCACGCGCTCGGTGTCGCCCGTCGAGAGAAGCGACCACGTGTCCGCCTTCATCTTCTCGTCATTGCCGATGACGTGGTCGACCTCGTGCATGGCTGCAAAGCCCGCCGCATCCACCTGCGCGCCGCAGCCGGTGACGATGATCTTCGCCTCCGGGTTCTCCCGCCGGCGCTTGCGGATGTCCTGCCTTGCCTTGCGGATCGCCTCCTGCGTCACCGCGCAGGTGTTGATGACGACGGCATCCCCGAGCCCCGCCGCGGCGGCGAGCTCGCCCATGGCGGCGGTCTCGTAGGCGTTGAGCCGGCAGCCGTGGTTCGAGAAGACCGGCGCGTTCAGGGTTGGGATCTTGGTCATAGTGCGGCGAGATAGTCCGCCGTGAGCACCCCGTCGAAGACATGGGCCGTGTCCCCCGTCATCCAGACGCCGTCCTCGCGCCAGTCGATCTCGAGCGTGCCGCCGTCGAGAACGATCTCGACCTGCCGCCCGGTGAGCCCGCGCCGCGCCGCGGCCACAGCTGTCGCGCAGGAGGAAGAGCCGGAGGCGAGCGTGATGCCAGTGCCCCGCTCCCAGACACGCATCCGGATCCGCGTCTCACTTAGGATGGTGGCAAATTGCACATTGGTGCGCTCAGGGAAGAGCGGGTGGTGCTCGATCTCCGGGCCGCGCGCCGCGAGGTCCACCGCGTCGGCATCGGGCACGAAGAAGGTGCAGTGTGGGTTCCCCATGCCGGTGGCCGCGGGGCCGCCTTCGATGGGGAGGGTGAGCGTCTCCAACTCTCGGGCCAGCGGCACGCCCCGCCAGTCGAGCAGCGGGTGTCCCATGTTGACGGCCACGAGGCCGTCGGCGCGGCGCACGGCCTCGAGCCCGCCGCGACCGGTCACGTCGATGGAGAGCGCCTCCGCGCCCGTGCGCTCCATCTCCCAGGCCGCGATGCAGCGCGTGGCATTGCCACAGGCTGCCGAGGGGGAGCCATCGGCATTGTAGAAAGTGATGGAGATATCGGCGCCGTCTGCCCCGCCGAGGAGCGCGAGCTGGTCGCACCCCACACCGCGATGCCGATCGGCCAGCGCCCTGACGCGCGCGGCGGCCAGCACGACGTCGCTGCCGCGCCCGTCGATCACGACGAAGTCGTTGCCGAGGCCGTGCATCTTCATGAACGGCAGGGGGGTGATGCGTGCATCCATCATGGCGCGAGGGCTTAGCGCAGCGCGCGCCCGCTGGCCAGAGAGCGGGCAGCGCTGCAGCGCGCTGCGCGGTCTCCTGACGCGCCGTCTGTCATCTGCTATGCGCGACGGCACACGCCCCACCGCAATGAGCGCGTGCAGCACGCCATGACGGGGCGTTGTGGCAGGCGCGCCGCAGGTTTCCGCTTGACCCCTCCGGACGTGCTTTCTATGTGCACGCTCTGAGTGGGCCGTTAGCTCAGTTGGTAGAGCAACTGACTTTTAATCAGTGGGTCGCAGGTTCGAACCCTGCACGGCTCACCACTCTCCTCCCGCCGCACCGAATGCGCACTTTGTCGTGTTGCCGCTTTGCTTTAACGGCCCGGGCAGGCTACGTGCCGCGCCATGCACCAGCCGTCCCTTCCTCTCACGCGTGACCTCGTCCTCATCGGTGGCGGACACACCCATGCGCTTGTCCTCAAGAGCTGGGCCATGGATCCGCTGGCCGGCGTGCGCCTCACGGTGATCAATCCGGGCCCCACCGCGCCCTATTCGGGGATGCTGCCGGGCTTTATCGCCGGGCACTACCGGCGCGACGAGCTCGATATCGACCTCGTGCGCCTCGTGCGGCGCGCGGGCGGTCGCGTGGTGATGGCGAAGGCCACGGGTATCGACCGCGCGGCGCGGCGCATCGCTGTCGAAGGCCGCCCGTCCGTGGGCTACGACTACGCCTCCCTCGACATCGGCATCACGAGCACGCTGACGGCCCTGCCGGGCTTCGTGGAGCACGGGCTCCCGGCCAAGCCGCTCGGCCCCTTCGCGACGGCATGGGACGCTTTCATCAACGAGCCCGGCCCGGCCCGCGTGGCCGTCATCGGTGCGGGCGTTGCGGGAGCGGAGGTGGCCATGGCCATGGCCTATGCCCTCCGGACAGCCGGCCGGGCCGCGGAGATCACGCTTGTCGACCAGGGGCCCGCGCTTTCGGCGATCAGCGCGGGCGCGCGGCGGCGGATGCTTCGGGAGATCGCGAGCTATGGCGTGCGCCTCATCGAGCGGGCGCGCCCTGCCCGTGTGGAGCCGGACCGGCTCATCCTCGAAAGCGGGGAAGAGATCGCGAGTGACCTCACCGTGGGCGCCGCAGGCTCCAATCCGTATCCCTGGCTCGCCGAGACGGGCCTCACCGATGCGGCGGGCTTCGTGACGGTGGACACATATCTGCGCAGCGACGACGACCGCATCTTCGCCGTGGGCGATTGCGCCGAGATGGTCACGACCCCGCGGCCCAAGGCCGGGGTCTTCGCCGTCCGGCAGGCACCGATCCTCTTCAACAATCTGCGCCATGTCCTCTCCCGCGCGGGCGCGATGAAGCCCTATCCGGCACAAAAGGACTACCTCCGCCTCATCTCCACCGGCCGCAAATCGGCGGTGGGCAACAAGTGGGGGCTGAGCACGGAAGGCGACTGGCTCTGGCGATTGAAAGACCGGATCGACGAGAAGTTCATGGGCAAGCTCAACGGCCGCATGGCCCCGATGAAGGCCGAGCTCCCCTGGCCCCGGGCGCGCGGCGGCGCGGAGCTGCCGGCGATGATGTGCGCGGGCTGTGGCTCCAAGGTCGGGCGCGGCGCGCTGGCGCAAGGGATCGGCGCGCTGGGGGATGACGCGGCCACGCTAGGCGGGCAGGTGCTGAGCACCGATCACCTGCGCGCGTTCGTCGAGGACCCGGTGGTGATGACGCGCATCGCCGCCATCCATGCCTTGGGCGATGTCTGGTCCATGGGCGCCGCGCCCGAGGCCGCGCTCGCACAGATCATCTTGCCGCGGCAATCGGAGGCGCTGGCCGAGCGCGCGCTGGCCGAGATCATGGAGACCGCCCGCGCGACCTTCGCTGATTTCGGCGCGAAGATCATTGGCGGGCATACGAGCCAGGGCGCGGAGCTGACCATCGGCTTTACCGTGACGGGCCGCACGGAGACACCCCTCACGCAGGGCGGCGCGCAATCGGGCGATGCCCTCATCCTCACGAAGCCCATCGGCAGCGGGACGATCATGGCCGCGGCGATGCAGGACCGGGTGAGCGGACATCACGTTGTGGAGGCGCTGCGGGTCATGCAGGAGCCCTCCCATGAAGCGTCGCGGATCCTGCGCGCGGCAGGTGCGCGCGCCATAACGGACGTGACGGGCTTCGGGCTGCGCGGGCATATCGACACGATTTGCGCGGCCTCTGGCGTCTCCTTCGATCTCGACATGGGCGTGGTCCCGCTCCAGCCCGGCGCGCTGGAGATGGCCGAGGCGGGGGTGCGCTCCTCGATCTTCGAGGCCAATGGCGGGCATGACGCCCTCTCACCGCTGGAGGCCCTCGCTTTCGATCCTCAAACGGCCGGCGGGCTTTTGGCGGCCGTGCCGGACGGGGAGGCCGCGATCGATCAGCTCGCGGCGGCGGGCATCTCGGCGGCGTTGCTCGGTCGCTTTTCGTAGCGCGCAATGAGCCCCGCGATGTCGCCCGCGGCGGTGGCGAGCTCGGCGGGGGCGAGCCCCGGCAAGTGCACATGGTGGTCCGGCGCGCGATGGCTCTTTCGCGAGCGCCGATAGGCCGGGTCGTAGTGATCCTCCGCCAGGGACCGGCAGAGCGCCACCTTCTCTCCCGCGTCGATCAGGGCACGCCACTGATCGAGCAGCGCCTGACCGCGCACGCGCCGGAGCGGGGCGAGCTTGGCCATGAGCGCATCCGCGTCGGCGAGCACTTCCGCATAGGCCACCGCCAGATAGCGCGCGCGGGCCTCGAGCGGGGCCTCGAGCTCGATCACGGGTGCGGTCTTCATGACGGCCCAGAGCGCGGGCGGGAGCGTGATCTGCCCGATGGTGCTGCTTTCTGATTCCACGAGGACCGGGCGCGCGGGATCGCAGCGCAGCAAGGCACGGGCCAGCGCCGTCTCGAATGCCTTTTGCGAGGGCTGCGGGACGGACCACGCACCAAGGAGGGAGCCGCGGTGCCGCGCGAGGCCCTCGAGATCGATCACCTGCACGCCACGCGCCTCGAGGAGCGGGAGCAATTCGGTCTTCGCCGTGCCCGTGAGGCCGCCGAGCTTGACGATGCGGTGCGGCAGCTCCGCGTCGTAGAGCGCCTCCGAGACGAGGCGGCGATAGGTGCGATACCCGCCCTCGATGACGTCCGCGCGCCAGCCGATCTCCTTGAGCATCCAGGCGAAGGAGCCCGAGCGCTGCCCCCCGCGCCAGCAATAGACGAGAGGCTTCCAGCCGCCATCCTTGTCGGCGAGCGTCGTCTCTATGTGGCTGGCGGCGTTGTGAAAGACCTTGGCCGCCCCGATCTTGCGCGCGCCGAAGGGGCTCTCCTGCTTGTAGATCGTGCCCACCTCTGCGCGTTCGGCATCGTCGAGCACAGGCAGGTTGATCGCGCCGGGCACGTGGTCCTCTGCGAACTCGGACGGGGAGCGGACGTCGATGATGGTGTCGACGTCGAGCGCCGCGAGCGCCGAAAGGCTGGTGAGCTTGACCATCCGCCGAGGATAGCCTTCGGACGGGCCGTGTAAACTCGGCTGCTTTCTGCGCTGCGGCACCAGTTTCTCGCTTCAGGTCGAGATTCGCCCTGTCGCCGCGATTTTCGGCGTCAGAGCCCTTCGCGGGCGCGAATTCGGCTCCGGAGACCGCCTGCTCACGCTTTTCGCGTACGAACTCACGCATTCCTCACTGCGTGAATTGCCGGGCCCGCGCCATGCTTACCCCAACGTCACTTCGCGCAATCAAGGAGACCAGACAATGGCCGAGGCACAGAGACGCCACTTTGCTGAGGAAGAGCGCGGGTCGGACCACGCGCTCCCGAAAGCCTTCTCCTGGGCCGAGCTTTCCGTGCCGGTGCCCACGTCTGGCGTGGCGCGGATCACGGTCTCGCCGGAGAGCGAAGGCTATGCCACGACGCCCGGCGCGCTGCCGGAGGATGCCCGGCTCGTGAGCTGGCTTGCCTCCTCCGCCGCCGACCGCGTGACGCTCGCGGGCTGGCCGGGCACGCCTTTCGAGGATCTGCGTGCCGCGCTCTTCACGATCTGGGAGGCGCTGCCTCACGCCCAGGTGGTGCTGGAAGATGCAGCCGCATCGTTGGCGCTCGAGCGGGCGCTCACGATTTGGCCGGACCAGGTGGTGACGCCGCAAGACCTGCGGCCGCTGCCGCGCCGGGTGGCTGTTGCCGAATGCGGGGGTCCTGCCCCGAGCTTGCGCCTCGAGCTCGAAGACCTCGATGCCGAACACGACGCGCTCCTCGCGGACCTCGACGCGCCAGAGTCACCGGAGCGCGTGGCACAGCGGATGGCGCATCTGCGGGAGGCGAGCCTCGCCAAGGCGCCGCGGCAGGCGCGGTACCCGGACGATGGAGGGGCAGGGGCCACTCTCCATGGCCACGGGGCCGCGGCCTCCAATGCGCTCATACCGGGGGTGGACCGCGCGCAGGAAGCGTCTCTCCATCTGGGTCGGGGATACATGCTGCGCCTCGGCGGAGCGGGGGCCGAAGTCACGCTCTTTGATCGTGGTCCGCGCCGGGAGGGTGGTCCGGCTGTCATTTTCGACCCGCGGCCCGGCAAGGTCCTCAAGCATGAAATGGTGCACGTCCTGTCCGTGGCCGGGGGAAAGGGGCGCGCGGCGATTTCGGCGCTGCGCGTCCTTGGTCACGGCGCGCGGCACCTGCATCTCGTGGCAGCCGATCCGGCCGCCGCCGCGCAGGTGCGCCCCGGGAGCTTCATCTTCTGCGATGGTTGGACGCTTCTGGGCATCGTCACCGCGCGGGTGGGCGCAGACGGCACCGCCTTCGCGGCGCTCCGCACCGGCGCGATCTGGGACGATCTCTCGGTGGCGGCCGATCTCGGCTCCGCGGAGGCCGCCGAGACGCTCTCCCAGCTCAATGCGCTGCGTTTCCTCTCCACACGGCAGGAGCGGCAGCGCGCGGCAAAGTCTCTTCCTGAGCTCGTTATCCCCACGGGCCTGGAGCGCGGGCGGTAGGCTCTCCCACCTACCGCGCGTTGAGAGAGGGGCGGCTTTCCCGGGCCGCCCCTCGTTTCGTCTTTCTATTCCTCGAGCGTGTCGGACCCGAGCCGCGGGGCCTCCCCCGGCGTCGCCGGCGCGAGGTGACCCGTCCGCGCGAGGGTCGCGGCGTAGTTTGACGCCTCCTCACCGGGCTCGGCCCCCGCGATGGTTGCGGCGAGGGCCGCGCCGATGGCCGGGGCGGCCATCGAGGTGCCGGTCATGCGGTGCCGTGGCCCGCTGCGCGAGGCGAGGCCGAGGCGGCCCATTTCTGCGAGCGTGTGGCTGATCTCGACGGAGAGGTCGGTCTGCGCCGCATCAGTTGCCGCCGCCGCGCCGCCATAGGTCTCCGCGCCGCTTCCCCAGCCCTTTGCGCCGCCCACGATGAGCGAGGTGTTGCCCGTGGCCATGCCGTTGAATGCCCCTTCCCGGGTGACAGCGGCGCCCGCCGTGTCGGTCTCGGCCAATGCGCCATTTCGGGTGAAGAGCGCGTTGCGCGGGTCGTCGAAATAGCTCTGGCGTGCGCCGGTATAGCCACGCCCGTAGCTCAGGTCGCGCTGGATGCGGAGCCGCGCGGGCGCGCCCGCCGACGCCGGGAGCGATACGTGCCAGCGGCCCGCCGGGGCGGCGTCGCCCTTGGCCTCGGTGGGGGCGAGCGCGACGAGCGCGCGCCAGCGGCCCGAGCGGGTCTCTTCCGCGCTGAGATGGCCCACCACGCGGCCTTGCCAGATGATCTCTTTCGTCTCGCGATAGGTGACCTGGCTCAGCTCCGCGATGACGGGGCCTAGGTCGCCGTGATCGGGGCCGGGGCCATGGAGGCGCAGCGCAGGCGTCACGCCCTCGGGCCACCAGGCCTCGAGGAATGTCGACGTCTGGTCATCGGGCGGCAGGACCCAGGCAATGGGTGCCGCACCCGGTGCCAGCGTGGCATGGCCGCGGTCGAGGTAGCCGTTTCCAGAGGGCATCGTGAGCGCTGTCGGAGCTTGCGCGCGGCGCGCCTCCACCAGCTCGTCGAGCGCCGCCTCGATGATGCCTTCCCCGTCATGCCCGCCTCCGGCGAAGCCATAGGAGAGGTTGATCACCATCGGGAGCGCCTTGCGGCCATGGGCGGCGGCGAGCCGGTCCGCGCGATCGAAGATGTAGTGGAGCGCGGAGACGATGAATGCCTCCTTGCCATGGCCGAAGGTGTCCCATGTGACGTCAGGGGGCAGGTCCACGGCGATGATCCGGGTGTTCACGTCGCCCCCGGAGGCGAGCGCGCCCAGCGTATGCGCCCCGTGGGCTGCATCGCCGATGAGTGCCGATTGCGCGCGCAGGTCGTCGCCACCGAGGGCCCCGGCCGCGCGGTAGACAGCGTCTTCATCCGCCCCATGGGCGGTACGGAGGTCCGCGATCCTTTCCCGGGTGAGCTCGCGCCCGAAGCGGACGGTGCCGCTGCCGTCGGCTTTCATCCCTTGCAGCCAGACCGCCTCGACCCGGTCGGCGAGGGCCGCGTGGGCAAAGGGGATCCCGTCGTCGATGATGCCGAGGACCACGAGAGGCATGGAGGGATCGACGGCAGGGTCGGGCGACAGGTTCACCGCGCCGGAGCCCGCGGCCGTGATCGTATCCTGCCTGATCGGCGCGCCCGCCGTGATCCGCGTTATGCCGGATCCCGGGCCGAAGCCGCCGCCCGCAGTGGCTACGCCCGCGCCATCGGCGCTTTCGAAGAGGGCGTCGAGGCTGCCTGTGTCGAGCGATTGCGCGGTTTCACCCGACATCATGAAGGGCAGAAAGCGCGGCGCGCCGAGACCGGACCAGAGCGTGGGCGCGTGGAGCGGCACCGTCTTGCCTGCTCCAGTGAGGGGCGCGGGCGCGGCTGTCGCTGTGTGGCCGTCCGGGCGCTCGAGCATGCCGGTGAGGAGGTGTGGCCGCGCGGCGCGCGCGGAGGCGAAGAATTCGAAGGCCCGGCCGGGCCCGTAGCGCCAGGCCGTATAGGGATCGAGGTTCTGGGTATGCGGGTCGGCGGCCATGGGATGCCTCCTTTCAACTGGGTCTCAGTACGGCCGACGGATCAGAGGAATTCCTTCATCGCTTCCGTCCACAGCCAGGCCAGCGGGCCGGAATGCGCCACCTTGTAGGTCTTGGCCGCGTCCGCGTGATCGGCCGCCATTAAATCATCGACGAAGTAGTCGACATCGCCTGCGGCCAGCGTCGGAGCGTAGGCCTGCGCGGCGCGCACGGCGGACCGGTTCTTGGGCGTGGTGGCGGCATCCACCACGATCCCCGCGATTTCGCGCCCGAGCATCGCGCCCGCCCAGCTGTCGATCGGGTAGTGCACGCCCGCCACCGTCCTGTTGGCCGCGATCCGCTCCGCCTGCTTGAAGAGGAGCTTCTTTCGGGCCTCACCGTCGGGGTAGTGGGCGGGCTTTTCGTCCACTACGGCGGCGAGGAGCGCGGCGATGGCCATGGCCTGCGTCGCGTGGCCGGACGGGAAGGAGCCGTGGCTCGGCGTCTGGATCATCGGCATGATGCGGCCGTCGATCTGATCAGGGCGGCGCACCGTGAGGTAGTGCTTCGGGATCATGACGCAGTGCGTGCACAGGAGCTGCACGAGGTCGATCAACTCGAAAAGCTTGGGGTTCCGCGCGGGGGTGAGCCCGAGGATGAAGGCGTAGTGCGGGGCGAGCGCGCCCATCTGCCCGACGATCTCCGCGCCCCGGTCGGGCCGGAGATCCATGTAAGAGGTCAGGAAGCGCAGCTGGCTGACGAGGAGCTCTGGCGCGGGCGTGCCCAACGTGAGCATGGGCCGGCTCCCCCAGCGCAAGGTCACTTCGCCCTCCGCGGTGGCCCAGCTATAATTCTTCAGGAATTCGGCGATGTAGATCCAGCCGCGCACCTGATCGGACCAGAGCGAAAGCTGCGCGTCGTTCTTGGTGTCCTCGGGAGAGATGCCGGCGGGGTCGATGGGGTCGTGGCCGGCCACGTGGCGGATCCCGAAGCCGGTGGTCTGGCTCTCGCTGGAGGGATAGCCCACAAGACCGTTGAGCCCGTTCAGGCCGTTGAGCCCGTTCAGTCCGTTGAGCCCATTGAGGCCGTTGAGCCCGTTCAATCCGTTGAGGCCATTGAGGCCGTTCAATCCGTTGAGCCCATTGAGCCCGTTCAGACCATTATATCCTGACATGAACTTTCTCCTTCAAATGCGTTGGGTGCCGGGGCGCTATTTCATGCCCACGGCGCGGAGGGCTTCTGCGACGAGGCGGCCGGAATTGAAGCGCGAGGCCGGGTGGAAGCGTTCGTAATGCGCGACCGAAAAATCGGGATCGCGCCGCAAGAGCAATGTGGAGACCTCCCGCGCCTCCTCGATCCGCCCGAGATTGTAGAGCGCGGTGAGCTTGGCGCGCAGCGTGGAGACGTGCCGGTCGTTGTGCAGGAGGGACTTGTCGGCGAAGTGGAGCGCGTCCTCCCAGAGCTCGGAGGAGAGATAGGCCGTGGCGGTCATCGAGTTGTAGAAGTAGCCGAACGGGTCCGTGGGAGAGAGACGGTTGGCATTGGTCACAGAGCTCAGCGCCATGTCGGCCTCGTCATTGAAGGCGTGCAAGACGCCCTTCTGCAAGTGCCCCAGCGCCTCGTTGGGATTGATCTCGAGCGCGTGGTCAAAGGCCTGCATGGCGGCGTCGGGATCGGCGATGAGCGTGTTTTGCACGGTGCCGTCCATGGTGAGGCAGAAAGCATTCTCGGGGTCGATGTCGAGCGCGCGCGCCGTGGCATCCTGCGCATGGCGGGTGTCGGCGGCGCGGTCGGTGCTCCAGCCGTTGAAGACGCTCTTGACATACCAGTCGGCGAGCCAGGCATGGGCCTCCGCCGTTTGAGGCGCGCGCCGGATCGCCTCGTTGATCATCTCGCGGCTCTCGGCGAACGAGGAAAGGCTCAGCTGGTGCAGCTGGCCCACGCCGGCGATGAGGAGATGGTGATCCTCGATATCAGCGAGGCGGCGATGCGCGGTGTGCTGGATCGCCTCGGCGGCGATCGCCCGCCCGATGGCCGAGACGATCTCGAACTCCGCTTCGCTCTCGCCGCTGATGAAATCGGCCATCTCGCCGCGGTGGTGGCGGGTCCAGAGGATGCGTCCCGTGCGGGCATCGATGAAGTCGGTATCCAGCAAGATCTCGTCGCCCATGGCGCGGATCGAGCCGGTGAGCACGTAATCCACCGCGAGCTTCTCACGCACATCGGTGAGCGCCATGGTCGTGTTGGCGAGGTTGCGCGCGGACATGTGGGAGATCACCGCGACGAGCCGCGAGCGCGACATGGAGCGGCAGATCTGCTCGGCGAGCCAATCGCCCAGCACGTCGTGCTGCTTGTCGCCGACGACGACCCTGAAGGGCAGGATCGACACGCAGGGCAGGACGGCCATCGTGGGCCGCGCGCGGACCGTGCCGAAGAGCGCGTCGAGCTTTCCGGGGCTTTCGCGGATCTCGTCGCGCCAGGCGGTGAAGCCCTTTTCCGGGATGTCGAGCCCCTCGAGAAAGGTGCCGCGCCCGGGGCTGCCCGCGAGCCGGACGCCGCCGAGATCGAGGCTGATCTCGGCATTGGTCGGGGCAATGATCGCCTCGTAGATGTCGCTGCCCAGCGTGCGCTTGATATCCGAAAGGGCCCGGCGCAAGCTCATCTGCCCGCCATCGTAGGAACTGCGCCCCCAGAGCATGTTCTGAAGATGCGCCCGCGTCGCGCGGCCATTGGGCGAGGTCGCGAGGATGGCGAAAAGTGCCTTGTGCTTGGCACCCGTCACCTCCGGCGCACCGTTCCCGGTGGCACGCACAATACACGCCCCAAAGAGGCTGATTTCTACGACGGGCTGACCCAACTCAATGCTCCGCATCCCTCGGCGCTGACCCGGGGTAACACCTGCTAAATCACCGGCAAAGCGTTTCACACTTTTTTCACGCCGCCCTTGCGAGGGCTTTGCCTATGCTCGGCCCATGATGATTGATCGCAGTTTTTCTTCGGGTCCGATCAAGGACCTAGCAGATTTTTATACACGCTGGCCAAGCCAACGGAGCATCGTTGACCGAGTTATTGCGCAGCCTTCCTTGTCCGAGGAAGAGCGCGAGGTAGTGGTGTGGCTAAAACGCCTGGCGGATAGGGTGGGACCTTTGGACATCGCGGATCCCGGCGATGACCATCCGCGGGGCACGGCAAGCTCCTAGCCCGGCCAGCCAATCCAATTTTGAGTGCGTTCCGCCCGGCCAGCCTTCGTGTTGGCCGGGTTATTTGCGTCCTAGGGCGCCAGCCATTCTCCGGCCCAGCCATCGTCGGGGCGAAAGGCCGCGCGCCGGTGGATGGGCAGGCCCAGCGTGACGAGCTCGAGCCGCGTCAGCCGGAGCGTCAGTTCGAGAAACTTCTCCTCGTTGGGCGTCCGGTCGAAGGCCTCTGGCCCTGCGATGGGCGTGCCGGGCGCGGGCTCCACGCCGTAGACCTCTCGCGCGCCCTCGGGCATCTGCTGCCATGTCTCGTGCGCGCCGGGCGCCATCGATACCTCCACGGAGAGCCGCAGCTGAATCTGGCTGCGCTTGTCCCAGATGTGGAGCTGAGCGCGGGGGTCTTCCTTGAGCTCGGTGACCTTGGGCGTGGCGGCGTCCGTGAAGAGCGTGACCGTCCCGGCCTGCCGGTCCACCTGCCGCATGACGAGCGTCCGTGCCTGGGGGCCGTGCTCGGCGGACATCGTCGCTAAGGTGGGCGTGCGCGCGGGGTGCTTGGCGTCGTGGGCCCCGCGAATGAGCAGCTCCCATGCGCGGTTCAGTACGCCCGGGAGCGTCTCGTGCCAGTCTTCATCACTCATAGCCGGTCATCTCCAGATACCCCATGCCGGTATGGCTTCCCGTGGCGCGCACCGGCCCTTCCCAGTAGGCGAAGGCCAGGTCGTTCCAGGCCTGATCGTTCAATGCTTCCACCGTGATGTCGATGCCCTCGGCGGGGTAGGTGATGCGCCAGCGTGTCGGGATCCTGCGGCCGTCCACCTCCGCCGTGCCGTGCGGTTCGAGCGCGAAGGTCCCGTCTTCGATCTTCGTCACCGTCCCGTCCGCCTCGATCCACGACCCCGAGCCGAAGGCGGCGTTCTCACTGTCGCGCAATCCGAAGGCCATCATGCGGTTGCCGTCCTCGAAGGTGAGCGCGAACCAGTCCCAGCCCGATTGCGTGCGCCCCAGCGGCTGCGAGGAATACTCCCGGTCGAGCCAGGCCTGCCCCGTCACGGCGACCGCGCCGGCAGCCGTCTCGATGGTGCCCTCGAGCGTGTAGAAGGGCTGCGAATAGTAGCGGGACGCCTGCCCCTCGGCGCTCTTGACCGAATGCCCGTCATCGCCGTGGAAGACGAGCGGGCCCTGCGCTTCGAGCGCGAGATCGTAGGCGAAGGCGTCGTCCCGCGCAGTGAGCCGCAAGACGCGGAGCCCGTCCGGCCCCTCCATGCGCCAATCGTCGATCCAGGCGGCGAAGGGCTCCGCTTGCGCGCCCGCCTGACCGCTGCCCCCGCGGGCAAACCGCTCCGCCGCGAAATGCGCCTCCTGTGTCGTGAGCGCGGCGTGGCCCATCCAGGTCTGCGGCGTTTGCCAGCTGCCGTCGTCACGTGGCTCGCGGGCAGAGCGGAAGAGCGTCCATTGTACCCCGTAATCGCGCCCGTCTTCGCCCACGAGGTTGGCCGTTAGGTACCACCATTCGATGCGGTATTCGGGATGCGGACCGTGATCTTCGGGAAAAACGAACTGATCGCCCGGCTGCGGAATGGCAAAGCCCTCCGCATCCTCGCCAAGCCCTGCAAAGCTCTGCGCGAGCGCCACGGGGGCGAGGAGGAGGCAAAGCAGAAACGCTCTAGCGTTCATCGGCAAAGACCTTGAGCAAGCGTGAGGGATCGGTGCGCGCGAGGCGGAGCGCCGGGATTAGGGCTGCGGCCACGGCGGCAAGGAGCGCCAGTACCCCTAGCCGGGCCCAGTCCAGCGGGAAGGGCAGGAGCGGCAGCCGCCAGCCGAAGGCCTGCACGTTCACCACCGTGAGGAGCGCCCAGGCTACGGCGAGCCCCAGCGGCAGCGCGAGGATGAAGGTGAGCGCGCCAGCAAGGGCCGCGCGTGCAAGCTCTAGCCAGGCGAGGCGGCTCCGCGTGATGCCCATGGCCCAGACCGGCGCCACCTGCGGCAGGCGCATCGTCCCCAAGGTGGTGAGCGAGGCGAGAATGGCAAAGGCCGCGACGCCGAGCGTCAGCACGTTGAGCGCGCCGGTCACGAGAAACGTCCGCTCGAAGACATCGAGAGAGAAGCGCTTCACCGTCGCCTGGTCGAGGATCGCGCCCGGCTGGATGCCCAGAGCCTCGAGCTCTTCGCGCAGCTCCGGGATGCGCGCGGGATCGAGCCGCGCAGCATAGCGTAGGGGCGAGATGTCTGGGACGCGTGCGAGAAGCTCCTCTTGCCCCACCATCGCTTGCCCGCGCGGGTTCCCGTAGTCGGTGTAATAGCCCGCCACCGGCAGCTCCCAATCCGGGAGGAGGCGCAGCGGATCGCCGAGCGAGAGCCCCTCACGGCGCCAGAGTTGCTCGTTGACGAGCGCGCCGGTGCCCGCCGCCACCCGCGCCCAGGCATCGGGCTCGGAGACGACGAGCGGCCAGCCCTCCCGGTAGGTCACATGATCGATAACGCCGAGGATATCGCCCGGCGCCTCACGCAGGCGCGCCTCTGTCGTGCGCAGGGGGATCGCCTTGTCGGTGTTGGCTTCGAGAAAGGCTTCGAGCTCCCGCGCCTGATCGGCGGTGGAGGCGGTGACATAGAGCTCGGAGGCGAGGCGTTGCTCGATCCAGCCCGTGAATGTGGCGCGGAAGGACGACACCATCGTGCCCACCCCGATATTGACCGCGAGGGCCAAAAGCAGCGCCATGAGCGCGAGCGATAGACCCGGCACCTGCTGGCGCGTGTCGGCGATCGTCCACGCGGCGACCGGCCCTTTGGCGAGGGGTTGCAAGAGGCTCAGCGCGGCGTCGAGCGCGAGCGGCAGGATGAGCGCCGCCCCGAAGAGGAGCCCGCCCATCATGGTGAAGCCCGCCAGGAGCCCAGCCTCCCACCGGTGCCCCGTGGCCGCTATGATCCCTGCTATTGCGAGGAAGACGAGCCCCGCCACAGCCTGCCAGCGCAACGCACGCGCATTGGCCATGGCCCAGGCGCGGGGGCGCGCAGGCGCGAGGATCGGCATGCGCGCTGCGCGCCAGATATTGGTGGCCGTGGCCGCCATGGCCCCCACGAAGGCGAGCGCCGCGCCCGAAGCCATCCAGCGCCAATCGAGCGTCAGGCTCCCGGGAACAGACGCACCATAGAGCCCGCCCAGCGTCGCGGCGACACCGGGCAGAAGCGCCGTGGCGATGAGGTAACCCAGGCCGATCCCGAGCGCGCCTGCGACGGTGGCGAGCGCGAGCGCCTCCGCGGCGATGAGCGTGGTGACCGTGCCCGTGGGCAGGCCCAGGGCGCGCAGCGTCCGGAACATCGCGCGCCGCTGCTCGAAGGCGAGGCCCATAGCGGCGTGCACGATGAAGAGGCCCACCGCGAAGCTGAGGAAGCCGAAGGCCGTGAGATTGAGGTGGAAGGACCGCGTGAGGCGCGCGATCTCAGCGCCGGTGTCCTGCTCGGATCGCACGAGCCCCTCCGGAAGCGGCGGCAGCCCGCGGGGCTGGTCGGGCAGGAGCACGAAGTAGCTGATCTCCCGCCGGTGGAGCAGCTCCCAGGCGGTCGTGATGTCCGTCACCGCCTCGCCCACGGGCAGGTTCGCGGCGATCTCATACCTGATCCCGGGGACGTCTGGCGTCTCTGGGTGAGCCTGCACGACCCCCTCCGAGACGAACCGGCCGAGGCTTTCCCCATCCGTCAGCGCCGGGCGCGTGGGCGAGGGCGGCAGCGTAAACGGATCGATACCAACGAGCGTCACGCGGCCCAGTCGCCCCTCGACCACGGGCGAGACGAGCCAGCCCATACGGCGCAATTCCGCGAATGATTCCGTGGGCATGGCCTCTCCGTCGCGGCGGGTGAGGCGGGTCTCGGTGCCTTGCCCGAGGGCGGTGGCGGCCTCGTCGTAGCTCGCGCGGGCTTCGGCGTTGATCGCCTGCACGCCGGTCCAGAGCGCCGTGGCCGCGGCGAGGCCCGCCACCAGCGTCAGAAGCTGGAGGGGGTGGCGCCGCCAATGGCTCAGGAGCGCGGTCAAGCCGCTGACCCACATCAGGAAATCTCGCCGTGGCTCAGGTGAATGCGGCGGTCGAGCGCCTCGGCGCGGGCGCGCGAATGCGTGACCATCAGGAGGCCCGCGCCCGCCTCGCGCGCCAGGCGGACCATCAGCGCCATGACCTCGTCGCCGGTGTCTTCGTCAAGGTTTCCAGTGGGTTCGTCGGCCAGCACCAGCGCCGGTTTCGACGCGAGCGCACGCCCGATGGCGACGCGCTGCTGCTGGCCGCCGGAGAGCTGCTCGGGGAAGCGCGTGCCGAGGCTTTTGAGGCCGAGCGAGGCGGTGAGTTCGGTGATCCACGGCGCGTCCACGTGGCCCGAGAGGCGCGCGTGGAAGGCGAGGTTTTGGGCGACGGTGAGGGACGGGATCAGGTTAAACTGCTGAAAAATTACACCAATATCCTTGCGCCGAATCTCGGCGAGTGCGGCGTCGCCCAGCCCCACGACCTCCTGGCCGTTGAGCGCGATGGAGCCGCCACCCGCTGGCTCGAGCCCGCCCACGACATGGAGGAGCGTCGATTTCCCGGACCCGGATTCCCCGGTCAAAGCAAGGGTTTGACCCGCCTCGAGCGTGAACGACACGCCCTTCAATACCTCGAGCGGAGGCTCCCCAGGGAAGGTTTTGGAGACGTCTTTGACACTGAGCAGCATGGCGGGGGACTTAGCCGCGCGTCCGGGCCCGTAAACCCCGTGCGACGCGGTAACCTTTTGCCCCCGGCCGCGAAAATCGCGGCGCCAGCTTGCGTCTGGTTCGCGTAAGGCTGGCGTATGGCCGCTGCGCTGGCTTCGAGGCGTTAACCTTTGCGCGGCGGTGCGCGGTACGCACCCTACAATAAGGTGTTGAGCTCCGCGCGAATGCTGTCGCGAAGCTGCACGGCGGCGGCATGGCTGTGGCCCATTTGCGCCCGGTCGAGGACACTGAGCGCCAATTCCACGTACACAAGCGCCTCCGCGAGATGCGGACACGGATCGGAGGTACCTTCGACTTCCAGCCAGCCCGCCTTCGCGAGCGCGAGGTTGTGCTGCGTCATCGCCCAGTCCACGGCGTGCTGCTCCCGCGTGTAGACCTCAAGCGCGGCGTCGTAGGCCGCGAATGCCCTGGCGAGGATCGCTGGGGCCGTGGCGCCCTTCGTCCGAGTTGCTTCCCTGCGCGGCGTGTCGCCCGCATGGTTGAGCGCGCGAACTTCGGCTATGATTGTGTCCACCGCCTCATCTAGGTAGGAGGTCAGTGCGCCGCGGTCGAGCTGCCTGGCGGCGGCGATGGGACGGCTTTCCATCGACTCGAGGCGGCTTTCGATGCCGATGATCCCCTCCTGCACGAAAACCGTGTGGAACGTGTCGTCTTTGCGAAGCTCCTTGAATGCTTCTTCGATGACGGCGCGGAGTAGATCATCCACGCGGTCATCATCCTGGGGTGGAGCTTTCGCGAAGATGTGCGCGTATAGCGCGGATGGGAAATCCCGGCGGGCCTCGGGCGTCTTCAACAGCGCGGCGTCGGTGCGGATGGCGCCTGCTTTTTCGCGCAGGAGAGCGTTGGCGATGTCGAGGGCGTGGTCCGAAAACTCGGCATTGCTCTCGAGCATCGCGGTGAGCGCGGCGGCGGCCCGGCTTGCGGCTTCCGGCTCATTGCCCGGGATGAACTTTGTGAAGCCGGAGACCTTCGAGAACGCCTTTTCCGCGCCTGCGATGGAGGAGGAGCCGGTCGCCGACGAGAGGGCCCAGAGGCAGACTTTCACGGTCTCAATGGCACGGGCGCGCCTGCTCATGTTGTGAGCCTAATCCCTTTTAACACGCGTGCAAGTTGTGTGCATGGGGCGCTTGCGCGGGCGAGATGGTTGGCGAGCGACGAGTGGAAGCTCAGCCAATGAGGCGTAGGTCGGCCTATCCCAGCTTGCGGCGCAGGGTGTCGCCGGGGGCGATCTTGGGGGTGAGTTCCTCAATGACGGGCGGCGTGTCGGGATCTTCCACGCGGGCGCGAATGATCTCGGCGGCGCGCGTGCCGATCTCGGTGCGGCAGCTGTCCATGGTTGCGAGCTGCCGTGGCAGCCCGTCGAGGAGCTCCACGCCGTTGAACCCGGCGAGCCCGATCTGGTGCGGGATGCTGATGCCCTTTTCCAGCAGGTAGAGAAGCCCGCCGGCGCCGATCATGTCGTTGGAGTAGTAAAGAAAGTCGAGCTCCGGGTTTCGCTCTAGCATGGCCGCCGTCATCTCCCGGCCCTTGGCCAGCGCGGAGCCGCCCTCGTAGAATTCCTGGTCCTCGACCTGACGCCCACCCTTCGCAAGCGCCTCGGTGAAGCCCTCGAAGCGTTTGCGGGCGCGGTGATCGAGGGGCATCTTGGTGCCGAGAAAGCCGATGGTTTCGTAGCCCTGCTTGAGAATCTGCTCCGCCATCTTGCGGCCCGCGCGGCGGTGCGAGATGCCCACGGCATTGTCCACGGGCGTGCCGTCGATATCCATGATCTGGACGATGGGGATGCCGGAATTGGCGAGCATGGCCTTGGAGGCATCGGTCTGCTCGAGGCCGGCGATGACAACCCCGGAGGGCCGCCAGGAGAGCATCTCGTAGAGCACTTTTTCCTCGCGCTCGGGCGAGTAGTTGGTGACGCCGACCACGGGCTGGAGCCCGGTGCCGTCGAGCGTGTCGGAGATGGCGCCCATGACCTCGGGAAAGACCATGTTGGAGAGCGAAGGGATGATGACGGCCACGAGGTTGACCCGCTGGGAAGCGAGCGCGCCGGCGATCTTGTTGGGCACGTAGCCCAGCGACTTCGCCGCGGTGAGGACCTTCTCGCGGGTGGCCTCGCTGACATCGCCTCGATTGCGGAGGACACGGCTCACGGTCATCTCGCTGACGCCCGAGGCCTCGGAGACATCGCGGAGGGTCAGCGGGCGGCGGGGGGGTACGTTCACGGGGGCGCATTCCTTTGATCGCTCACTTGTTAGACCATCTTCGAGGCGGCTCAAAGGCATGATGTCGGAGGCGGGTCGCCGCGCTCAGCATGGAAGGGTGAGCCACGGGCCGAACCGTGGGACGGGCTCGCCCGGGCCCGGCACGGAGGCGGGGCCATCCTCCGCGCCGATCACGGCGAAGCTGGAGCGTGCGGCGCAGTTTTCCCGCGCGGTCTGCCAGTCCGCGAGGCTTGGGCCGAGGCCCGTGGCCGCCCAAAGGAGCGCGAGGGCGAGCGCGACGGGGGAGAGGAGCGCACCTGTCCCGAGCGCGCGGACGCCGCGGAGGCCTGTCCCCTCGTCCGGCCGCGCCAGCCCGAGCAGCGCGGCCATCTCCGAGCCGGGGGCCGCGATGCGCAAGTGGGTCCGCCGGGCGATCTTCGCGATCGCGGCGCGCGCCTCGACGACCGCACCGAGAAACGCATGGAGCGCAAAGAGGAGCCCGCCCAACGCCACTGCGACGACGAAGAAGGCCACCACGGGCGCATCGAAGAGATCCGACACGTCGCCGCCGCGCGCGGTCAAGAAGAGGGCCGTCATGGCCTGGCTGTAAAAGCCGGTGACGGCGCTGCCGAACCCGAGGACGACCGCCACTAGGAGGCAGAAGTTCAGAACCTGAAGCTGCTTGCCCTCTGCCACGAGGCCCATGCGCCCGGCTGCCCCGCCCGGACGCAGGAGGGCCCAGCTCCACAGCATCAAGCTGAGCCAGAGCGGCCCACCGATCGCGGCCGCGAGCCTCGGGTGGAGGGCGGCAAGGCCGGCGACAAGGGCTGCGAGGAGCACGCCATAGCGGATCCAGAATGACGGGATGCGAAAGGGCGCCGCGCCGCGGACATGGGCGCCCCAAAGCTGCCCGTACCAACCGAGGACGAACGGAAGAATGACGTGCTGCAGCGGGATCTCTTCGCCGAAGCCGTCCACGAAAATCGCGGCGGCCCCGAAGGCTCCTGCGGCCAGCACCATCGCCCCGGGCAGCCGCAACAAGAACCCGGCGAGAACGCAGGTCGCCAGGAACACCGGCGAAGACAGGGAGGGATCGAGAAGCCAGGCGACCCAGTGGGGTAATCCGAGATCGACAAGTGCAATCCAGATGTCCGAGACCGGCCAGGCATAGCTGACGCCGAGCAATGCGATGATCGCGACGCTGACCATCGGCGCGGGCAGGGCCCGTCCCGGCAAGCTTTGTGGGAAGCGCGTGTCGAACGCTGCGAGGTAGCGTGCGATCTCGTAGATCAGCATCGCGGAGAAAATGGCGCCCAGATCAGAAAAGCCGCTCCGCGGATTGAAGACATAAAGCGCACTCTCGAGCGCCGGGCCCACGCCGACGACGTCAAGAAGCCACGGCGCGGCCGCATCGACGACCGCGCCGAAGAAAGCCGCACCGACGAGCATCAGAAATAGCAAGCGACGGGGATAGGCCCCGACACCGAGCAGAGCGACAAGACCGTAGGCGAGGACGGCGGAGAAAAAGCGGAGCTCAATGGCAAGCCTGTCCGCCTCCGTCACGGCAACTAAGCCGATTTCCGCGGTGACCTGGATCGGAAGCACGCAAAGGAGAAGTGCGATGCACCATGCCGGCTGCGCCGCAACGCGGAGGACGGCCTCGGGACCCCGGTGCAGCACGAAGGCAAGGGTAAGGGCGTTGAGCAGGTGGCCCAGAGACGCCCGGTAGGTGATCTCCTCGAACGCCTCCCAACCGATGGCGCCAGGGAGCGAGAAAAGAGCGAGCACAGCGAGGCCCGCCACCCCGAATTGCTGCGCGAGGCGGATCGCGATGGGATATATCAAGAGGCCAAGGCTCACGCTCAGGGCGCCGATATCCGTGGAGATCGGCAAGAGAAGGAGGATGACGGCCCAACCGGCGAGTTCTGAAATCCGGGCGCCTTGGGCCCAGATCTGCGAGAGGGTCATGGCTGGGCGCGCTATGTCTCGAAAGTATGCGTGAGCCTACCGCGCGCACCCGTTTCGGGCAAACGGAGGATCGAGGTCAGATTGCCGTTGACCCAAGGCGTAGGCGGGCCTTTACAGGGGGCACGTGGCCCCGTGGCTCAACTGGATAGAGCAGCCCCCTCCTAAGGGGCAGGTTGCAGGTTCGAATCCTGCCGGGGTCGCCATTTATCCGAGGAAGGCATGGAGCGCTTCGGCGGCTTCCTCGGAGCGCTCGAAGTGGAGGAAGTGGCCGCAGCCTTCGATGGCCACGAGGCTGGCCTTGGGGAAGGCGGATTGCATCGCCTCCACATCCTTGAGCGGCACCATCCGGTCTTCCACGGCGGCAAGGAGCAGCACGGGCACGTCGATCTCGGGCAGGCGCGCGCGCAGGTCCACGCGGGCGCAGGCGGTGAAATCATTGACGAGCACGGTGGCGCCCGAGGTCGTCATTCGGCGGCGCACCACTTCGCGGTACATGGGCATCGTCGACTTGTGCCAGCAGGCGCGGGAGATCGCGCCCACGGTGGCGTCGGTGTTCGTTGCGAGCCCGTTGAGAAGCTCCTGGCTCACGTTGATCTTGGCGCCACCGCCGATGAGGCAGAGGGAATGGAGCCTGTCCGGGGCGTCGAGGGCCGTGGCCACCGCGATGGCCGCGCCCATGGAATGGCCCACGAGGCAGACATCGCGCAGGTCGTGTTCGGTCAGGAAGGCGGCGACGGCGGCGGCGTAGACCGCCACGTCATCCGCACTCTCCCCCCCGCTGTCGCCGTGGCCCGGCAGATCGAGCGCATAGACCGGTCGCGCCTGAAGCGCGTGCCCGCCCTGCCCGGGGGCGCGGGTCTTGCCCGGTTCGGGCGCGGCGGTGACGTTGCGCCAGGGGATCGCGTAATCGAGATGCGAGCCGCCTGCCCCGTGGATGAGCACGAGCGTCGGCGCGCCGGGCTCCGGCAAAACGCCGTTGAACGTGAAATGCATCGGCGCCTCCTCCCGCTTCCGTCCGGATAGCTGGGCCTGCCCCGCCGGGAATGCCCGAAAGCGACACCGGGTGTTGTGCCCTCGGCGGAAACGGTGCGTTCCCGTGTGCGGGGTTGCGCGGGCGTCGCCTTACCGTAGCGTTAACGGGTGCCGAGTCCGGGGGGAATCGGTGTGGGCCTGGGTGAGGCCCGAAAGGTGGGGTATTATGACCAAGACATTGATGGGCGCGGCCCTGTCCGCGCTGCTGCTGACCAGTGCGGCCACGCCGGCGCGCGCGACAGACGTGGCGACGACGATCCTCGGCGTGCAGCTTCTCGTGGGGCTGGGCGTCGTGCTCGGTACGCCGCAGCGGCTGCAGGGGGCCACGTCGGCTAATACGGAATATGCATTGACCGGGCAGGGCACGCCCGTGGCCAACGATCGGTACGTGGCCCGGCAGCCGGTGAAGCTCGTGTGCCATCCCTATCCGGGGACCTGCACGACCGTCCCGGCGCACTGAGCCGGGTCAGACCATCTTGATGACGTCCTTGTCGATGGAGAGCATGTAGCCCTTGCGGGCGATGTTCTTCACGAGAAGCTCGCTCACCATCTGGTTGCCGAGAGCGTCGCGCAGGCGCTTGATGCGGGTGGCCCCGGCGGCCTCCTCGCAATCCGATGCGCTGCGCCCAGAAATGACGCCTTCGAGCTCCGCGCCGGTGAGGACATCGCCGTCCATGCGCGCCTCGGCGAGGACCGAGAGCGTCTCGATGGCCGCGGGCGTCAGCTTGAATTCCATGTTGTTGAGGTAGACCACGTTCTCGTCGCGCGAGATGAGGAGGGAGTTCACCTGGATCCCCGTCCTCTCGATCTCGCCCATGCGGCGGGTCAGCGCCACGAGCGCCACGAGAAAGACGAGCGTGGCCACAAGGAGTGCCGTGGCGAAGACGAGCAGCACGAAGATCACGAGCCGGTAGCTCGCCAGGACGTCCGAGAAGGCGGTGCCCGATTGCGCGATGATCTCGAGGAGCTTGATCTCGGCCGCGCTCGTGAGGGTGTCGTTTTCGACGAAAATCGCCTCCACGCGCTGGTTGAAGGCGTCGGCGTCAGGCAGCGTCAGCAGGAGCGCGGCGCCAGCCACGGCGAGGATCGCCACGATCGCGATGACGCCGAGAAGCACCACGCGGGTCCCCGCCGCGCGGGTCTCAGAAGCGGAGGAAGTAGTTTCCTGCACTCTCTTGCCTTTCCGCGAGCCCGGTATCGTCGAAGACCGAGACGATGTTGAGAAGGGTCCAGCCGCCCTCGGCCACGCGCGGCGCGAGCTGAACGCGGGCATTGGCGGGCGTGCAGGCGCCGCTGATCTCGGCCACGCCGTAATGGAGGCGCAGCGGATCGTCCTGCTTGGCCTTGTAATCGGCAAAGCAAGCGGCCTGCGCCGCGGCGCCGAGGAGCGCGAAGGCGCCCGGTAGAAGAAGCCGGGAGAGAAGGAAGCGTGTCATGGGCGGACCGTGCCCGCCGCGCTGCCGTTATTCAATATCCCGCTGTCTGGCGCGCCCGGTTATCGCCTATCAGGCGGGCGATATTGTCTGCTCAAAGGGCCCGGCCCCAGCCTTCTCCCATCACCCGGGCACGCTGCCCGCCCAAGATGAGGAAAGACAATGCTCAAACCATTCGCTGCCCTTCTGCTCTCCGGCGTGATCGCGGTCACGTCGCTTTCTCCCACCCCGGCGCGGGCCGCCGATGGCGAGGACCTCGCCGCGTTGCTCTTCGGGGCGCTCATCCTCTACGGCATCGCCGAGGCGGCCAAGGATGACCGCCGCAAGAAGGCCGCCACCGCCACTCGGCAGGTGCGCCCGCAGCCCAACCTCGCGAAGCGCTTGCCCAAGCACTGCATCCGCGCCACCGCCGCCCATGGCCGCGGCGGGCCGCCCCAGTTCTTCGGCTATCGCTGCCTGAGGACCTCATTCCCCCATTACGCCAAGCTCCCGGAGCAGTGCTTCCGCCGGTTCGCGACCGCGCAGGGCCCCCGGCCCGGATTTGGCCCGAGATGCCTGCGCCGGGCGGGCTTTGTGTGGTGAGTATCCCGGCTCGTTGAGGCAGGCGTGCCGGGCATTGGTCCTGCCCGGCGCGGGGAGGGGGAGGAGAGCATGGGCTCCTCCCCCTCTTCATATGACCGCACAAGCGGCATGGGGACTTCATGCATTTGCCTCAATTCTCGGGCATTCCTGCCCTCGGAGAGAGAGCAACGTGTACTTGAAGGGGTGAAGATGGCTGACAACGTTATCCCGGCCAAGAAGCGCGGGCGCAGTTGGTCCGTATTCGACCTTCTGGTGCTCGCCGTCGCGGTGGGCGGCATTGGTCTCACAGGCATCAGTGCCCTGGGCTCAGGCGACATGATCGGCGTCGAAGGCGTGGCCGATTGCGTCAACGAGATCTGCCGCGCGGCGGGGCCAGCGCGCTAGTCCCAAATCGCGACGGAGGTCGCGCTAATCCCACATAGCACCGTGCATTGTGAGAGGCGGCCTTCCGTGGAAGTGTCGCGCCATGGCCGGGCCCCCTGACTACAGCACCGAAACAGCCGCGCATGCGCGCGGCCTTTTGCGCGTCGCGGGTGTCGACGAGGTGGGCCGCGGCCCGCTGGCCGGGCCCGTGATGGCTGCGGCAGTGATCCTCAATCCCGATGACATTCCCGCGGGGCTCGACGATTCCAAGGCCTTGAGCAAGGCGCGCCGCGAAGCCCTCTATACCGAGATCACCGCCCGAGCGGAGTGGGCGCTGGGCGTCGCGAGCGTGGAAGAGATCGACCGGATCAACATCCTGCGCGCCTCTCACCTCGCCATGGTCCGCGCCGTGGCGCAGCTCGCGCCGGTCTCCCTCGCGTTGATCGACGGCAACATCATCCCCCGCGATCTGGGCTGTCCGGGGGACGCGATCGTGAAGGGCGACGCCCGCTCGCTGAGCATCGCGGCGGCCTCCATTGTGGCCAAAATCTGTCGCGATCGTGTCATGTATGATTTGGCGCAACACCATCCCGGCTACGGCTGGGAGACGAACCAGGGCTATCCCACAAAAAGCCATATTTCAGCGCTTCAAAATCTGGGGGTGACCCCACACCATAGACGGTCCTTCAAGCCGGTACACAACATCTTGTGGCAAGAAAAATAAGTAAACCCCTGATTCTTATAGTTTTTGACTTGGGAATCGGCTCTGATTCATTTTGAGACCAACGAGCAGATCGCCCGTCAGAGGCGGCAACGTGGCCCGGGGACACCCGGTAAAGAGGCAGTGATGATGAACGACGCGAAGGGCGCGGGGGCGCTTCCTTTGGACACTATTCTTGCGGGCGATTGCATCGCGGCGATGCAGGCTCTTCCGGAGGCGTCCGTGGATCTCATCTTCGCCGATCCCCCCTATAATCTCCAGCTTCGGCAGGAGCTGCACCGGCCCGACGCCTCCCGCGTGGACGCCGTCACCAACGATTGGGATCAGTTCGCGAGCTTTGCCGCCTATGACCGCTTCACCCGGGAGTGGCTTTCGGCCGCAAAGCGCATCCTGAAGCCCCACGGCGCGCTCTGGGTCATCGGCAGCTATCACAATATCTACCGCGTGGGCGCTGCGCTGCAGGATGCGGGCTTCTGGGTCCTCAATGACGTGGTCTGGCGCAAGTCGAATCCGATGCCCAATTTTCGCGGCAAACGCTTCACCAATGCCCACGAGACGCTGATCTGGGCCTCCCGCGGGGAGGGCGCGAAATACACGTTCAACTACGAGGCGCTGAAGGCGCTCAACGAGGGTGTGCAGATGCGCTCCGACTGGGTGCTGCCGATCTGCACCGGCCATGAGCGGCTCAAGGATGCCAAGGGCGACAAGGCCCATCCCACGCAGAAGCCCGCAAGCCTGCTGCATCGCATCATCGTGGGCACGACCAATCCGGGCGACGTGATCCTCGATCCGTTCTTCGGCACCGGCACCACGGGCGCGGTGGCCAAGATGCTCGGCCGACATTGGATCGGGATCGAGCGCGAGGAAGATTACCGCGAGATCGCCGCGCGCCGCATCGGCGACGTGCGCCGGCTCGATGCCGCGGCGCTCGCCGTGACGGCCTCGAAGCGCGCCGAGCCCCGCGTCCCCTTCGGCCAACTCGTGGAGCGCGGCATGCTGCGCCCGGGCGAGGTGCTAACCGGCCCGCGCGGGCAGACCGCCAAGGTCCGCGCCGATGGCACGCTCGTCTCCGGCAAGCTCGCGGGCTCCATTCACCAGGTCGGCGCCAAGCTCGAAGGCGCGCCCTCCTGCAATGGCTGGGCCTACTGGAATTTCGAAAAGGACGGCAAGGAGGTCTCCATCGACCTCCTGCGCCAGCAGATCCGCTCGGAAATGCGCCAAGGATCGGTCTGAGGACCGCTCGAAACAGACTACCGCCGGTGCCTGTGGCCTGACGCATGGCACCAACTTCAGCCCCGCCCGTCAAACGGCGGGGCTTTTTTTGATTGCCGGTCGTCAGACGAAATCGAAATCGTCGGCCGTGAATGCGGCCTCGCGCATGTCCTCGACGCGTAGGGTGTCGCCGCTCGCGAAGGTAAAAAGCGTATCGTCGCCGCCGCCTGTGGCCGAGGCGAGACCCATCAACGTCGCGAAATCCGTGACGCCGAGCGCGGTGTCGATCTCGATGAGGTCCTGGTCGGTGAAGTCCTCGATCACGTCGGCGCCGCCGTTGAAGACAAAGGTGTCTGCCCCGCTGCCGCCGTTGAGGATGTCGTCGCCTGCTCCGCCGTCAAGACGGTCGCGTCCGTTCCCCCCATCGAGGTCGTCCTTGCCGTTTCCGCCGTTGAGGATGTCGCTGCCGCGCCCTCCGTCGAGGTCATCGCGCCCGCTGCCGCCGTTGAGGCGGTCGTTGCCATCGCCGCCGTCCAGATCGTCGCGGCCGCCACCGCCGTTGAGGCGGTCTCGGCCCGCGCCGCCGCTCAGGTCGTCATCTCCCGAGCCGCCGTTCACGGTGTCGTTTCCGCTGACCCCGTCGAGTTCGTCGTTGCCAGCATTGCCCAGAAGGCGGTCATTCCCGGCGCCGCCGTCGAGCTCGTCGTTGCCCTCGTTGCCGCGGATCGTGTCATTGCCGTCCAGACCGTCAATGACGTCGTTGCCGGATGTGCCTTCCAGATCGTCGTCGCCTCCCGTCGGCCGGTCTGTCGTGTCGGGTGGAGGCGGGCTGACGCCTCCGAAATCGAAGTCGGCGGCGGTCAGATCGTTCTTCCGCACGTCTTCGAGGCGCAGCGTGTTGCCGTTGCCAAAGTCGATGCGGGTGTCGTCGCCGCCGCCGACGGAGGACGCCAGCGCCATGAGCGCTGCAAAGTCTGAGACGCCGAGGCTGGCATCGATCTCGATGATGTCGACATCACCGAAATCCTCGATCATGTCCGCGCCGGCCTCGTAGACAAATGTATCGTTGCCGGAGCCGCCGATCAGTTCGTCATTGCCTGCGCCGCCGACGAGTCGGTCGTCGCCCGAACCGCCGATGAGCTCATCATTGCCGCCGAGGCCCCGAAGGATGTCATCGCCGCCGCGGCCCTTGATCTCGTCATTGCCGCCGGAGCCGGTGAGGGTGTTGTCGTCGTTGTTGCCGTAGATTTCCATGATGTCTCTCCGCGAGGGGCGCCGGGTGTCTGACGCGGATATGGGCGGTGTTGACGCAGGGTAAATACAATGACACGCTAGATTTGCATTGGAAAAACCTATCGATAGAAAGATGAGTATCGTCGGTGATGGATGTGTCACTCCGCCAGATCCGCTACCTCGCGACGCTCGTCGCAGAGCGGCAATACGCGCGTGCCGCGCGGGTGCTGGGGATTAGCCAGCCTTCCTTGAGCTTGCAAATCAAGGCCCTGGAGGATGCGCTTGGTGGCATGCTCGTGGAGCGGCGCCGCACCGGTTTGATCCTGACACCGCTGGGCCGGGAGGTCGCTGCCCATGCGCAGACGGTGCTTCAGGCTGTCGATGCGCTTACGCAGGCGGCGGTAACGTCGGAGGGCGATCTGGGCGGCACGCTCCGGCTCGGTACGTCTCCAACGGTCGGGCCGTATCTCCTGCCGAAGGTACTGCACCGGCTGCACCTCGATCATCCATCGGTCAAGCTCATCATCCGCGACGCGCCGCCCCGGGTCCTGGCCGAAGAGCTGTCCGCGGGACGGCACGACATGATCCTGACCCAGCTCCCGCTCCCGGCGGAGGAGTATCGCGTCCTACCGCTTTTCCGCGAGCCCCTGGGACTTGCCGTGTCGCAGGAGCATCGGCTGGCCCGGCAGGAGACGGCGCGCAAGGCCGATCTCGCGGGGCAGAGCATCCTGACGCTCAGCTCCTCCTACGCCCTGCACCATCAGATGGCCGCGCTGGCGGTGGATGCGGGGGCGAACATGCGGGAAGACTTCGAGGGCACGAGCCTCGACGCGCTGCGCCAGATGGTGGCGCTGGGCATGGGGGTGACGCTCCTGCCGGCGCTCTATGTGCGTTCGGAGGTGGGCCAGCAGGACCCTGACGTGGCGATCCTGCCGATGAAGCCGCAGCACTACCGGCAAATCGGGCTCGCCTCGCGCATCACAAGCGGCAATCCCGCCGCCTTCGAAGCCTTCGCAGAGATCACGCGGCGTGTGGTGAAGGAAAGCTTCTCCAAGGACGTGACGCTGATCGGCTAGCGCCGCAGCTACGCTCATATGCTGTCTTCAAGAATGGAGGTGGCGCGGCCTCCAATGGAAATACGCTGAAGGACCGCGCCGGACCGGCGCCCTCACACGGCGCCGGGGAGGCAGGGCGGAGAATGCGCGCCCTGATTTCCTAAGGGACTAGCTGATCGTGTAGTCGAAGCTCGTGCCCGCGCCTCGGTTACGGGTCACCGTGGCGGTGTTGCCGTTGACGGCCCATGCCTGACAATCGCGTTCCAGCACGCGGGTCCCGGCTCGGCCCGTCCGGCAGAATGCGCCGTTCTCCCAGCTCCAGGTGCCGGAGATCCCGTTGCCATCCCATGGGCCAGAGAACGTGCCATCCGCGTTTACAGTGAAAGTGTTGCCGTTGAAGCCGAGTTCCCGGCCCACGATGGCGCTGCGGAATTCGGCTTCGCTGGTGATCGCGACTCCGGCTGGCGCGCTCTCTCCGGCGGAGCCCGTCTCCATGCAGCCTGCCAGCGCTGCGAGGCTGGCCGCGATCAGACTTGGTCTCAACATGGTGTTTCCTTCCCAAATGCCCGGACTTGCCTGTCCTGCTTCGGGTGTCCGACATGACAGGGCAGCGAGAAATGACGAAGTAGGAGACGCTACCCCGTTTGGGGTATATCGGCTGCGATACGCCGGAAGATGTCGCGCAGCGGCGCGCCTTGGGTCAGGTGCCCCGTCCCCGGCAGAATGCGCGCCGGCGCGCCCATTACCGTTTGGGCGAGGCGTTTGAGGTCGTCGGCGTTGTGCACCCGATCCTCCGCGCCGTGCCAAAATACCTTGGGAATCGGGAGCGCCGCCGCGCGCCGCCAAGAGAACTTGATCTGCGCCATGTAATCGTAGCGCATCGAATCCATCGAATGCAGGGTCGCAAAGGTGAAACGATCGTCACGCTCGGGCGTGCCAAAGTCCTCATCAAGTAGAGCCTGGTCGATCTCGCAATCCCCGAAAACACGCCGCGCGGTTTTTTCCCGGTAGTCGCGGTGCCGGGCCAGGCTCCCAGCGAGGTGTTGGACGGCGGCAAAGGCCATCCGCCCATTCTGCCGTACGCTGCGCAGGAAGGCTTCGCCGAAATAGATGTCCCGCGAGGATGACTTGCCACCCGAAAAGCAGGTTGAGACGAGGTCAATGCGGGAGACCCGTTCTGGGTACGTTTCCGCATAGGCCGTCGCATAGGCCCCGCCGGAGACGAGCGACATCAGCGGGATCGGCCCGCCACCGATCATCTCGTGCAATGCCGCCATGCCGGAGACGACCTCGCGGCAGTGGGCCTCCCAACCCGTGGAGGTGTGGGTGGCCGTGCTCAAGCAGCCGGGCCGGATTGGCCACAGCGCCCTCCAGCCGAGATCGTGACATAGGGCGACCTCCTCCAGCCCGATATTTGGAAACACCATGGGGTGCAGGACCATCACAGGTTTGCCCCCCACCGGACCGACATCAAGGTAACGCGTAGCGGTCTCGCCCGTGCTACAAAGGACACCATGGCGCGCGCCTTCTGGCAGGAACCGCGCATAGGGTTCCCATCCTTTCGAAGCGCTCTGGTGCAGGTCGCCGATCTCTCCGGCGAGATCGTGAAGCCATCGGCTCGCCAGCGCCACGAGCTCAACCTGGGAGCTAACGCCAAGCTTGCGAAAGACGCGCTGCACCTGTTTGCGGCGGGTGGTGACGGCGACGCCGGCCTCTTGCGCGCTGTCCTCAAGCGAGAAGCCCGCAGCGAGGTCTTCGAACAGCGTCGCCTCGGCAGGGGTGAGCGGCGTACCTGCGAGCGTGACTGTCGCCTCAGCAAGCGCGCGACGGGGCAGCTCATAGTCCGCGGCGCGGCCGGATATCGTCATCCAGTAGGTTCGACGCGCGAGGATGGGCCAAGCGCAGCGGTTGGCCCCTTTCGCCCGCACATGGACCGGGAAGTCGCGAAGCCAGAAGGCCGGTGCCTCGCCCATATGGGCAAGCTTGTCGGTGAACCGGACGAGGCTGTCGTGGCTCTCGTCCACCGCTGCGGTCAGGAAACCCACAGCCTCATCTCTGTCCATTTCGCTCATGCCGTCACCCTGTGGGCCGCAGCATGCCGACGCAAGGGCACGCGACTTACCTGGGCCAGTCGGTCGTGCCCTCGGTGTACGGCGTCCAGTCCTCGATCTCCGGGTAGAAGCGGCGGCGCCACTCCCGCACCTTGGGGTTCATCACGCGGCGCCAGAGCGGCGGGCACATCGCCAGCATCGTCATCACAGGGTAGCCGTAGGGCAATTGCGGCGCCTCGGTCTCGTCATAGGTCTGGAGCAGCGGGAAGCGGCGATCGGCCTTGAAATGATGGTCCGAATGGCGCTGGAGATTGATCAGAAGCCAGTTCGAGACCTTGTGCGCCGAGTTCCAGGAGTGGCGCGGCTGGACGTATTCGTACTTTCCCTCGCCGAGATGCTTCCGGGTGAGGCCGTAATGCTCGATATAATTGACGAGCTCGAGCTGCCAGATCGCCACGAAAGCCTGAAAGATAAAGAGCCCCAGCCCCGCCCAGCCGCCGATGGCGAAGGCCAGCGCGAAAAAGCCGCCCTGCAGCACGGCATAGCGCCAGAACGGGTTCGACGCGTCGTGCCAGGGCAGTTTCTTGCGCGCAAGCATAGCCTTTTCGGCGTGAAACGCGCTCGCGGCTGTGCGCCAGATCACGCGCGGAAAGAACCGGTGAAAGCCGGTATTGTAGCGCGCGGTCACGGGGTCCCGCGGGGTACCGATATAGCGGTGATGGACAAGCAGGTGCTCGGAGCGGAAATGCGAATAGAGCACCATCGCCAGCAGCAGGTCGGCCATCCAGCGCTCCACGCGCGGGCGCTGGTGCAGAAGCTCGTGGGCATAGTTGATCCCGATCGTGCCGGTGATGACGCCGATGCCGAAGAAAAGGCCCGTCTTCTCCCAGCCGTTCAGGTGATCCGTCCAGCTCACATAGGCGAGGATGCCGAAGAGCGTGAACGCCTGCACGGGCGCCCAGATGATCGTGATGGCCTTGTACCAGAAGAGCTGCGCGTCATCGGTGGCGGGATCGGCGTTGTCCTCGTCGAGGCCCGCGAAAGCGTCGATGATGGAAAACAGATACCACGTGCAGATGGGCATCAGGAGCACGGCCCAGCCGCCCGTCATCGCGCCAAGCACGGCCACGGGCGGTAGCGCGAGCGAGAGCCAGAACGGGAGCGCTTGGGCGAGCCCGTTGCGGGCGGGGGGCGTGGTGATATCGGCCATGGTTTACTCGTTAAGGTGCTTTGCGGACGTGGCGAGATCATAGACCTTTCGCATGACCGTGGGCAAATCCGATGGCCGAAATGCGGCGCGCGGGATGAATTTGCCGCGCTTCGCGGGGGCGTCGCTCGGGACGGTTGCGATCTCGATCTCGAGCACGAGGTGGAAATGGGTGAAGGTATGCCGCGCCTCGGTGCCGAGGCGCTGCCACTTCGCCTCCACCGGCTGGTCAGGGTGGCCTTCTGATGGCGCATCTGGCTCGGATTTGGGTGAAACAGTCTCTGTCCATGCCGACCCGGGCCAGCCGAGCATGCCGCCGAGGAGCCCGCTCTCGGGACGGGTTTCGAGGAGCAGGGCGCCGTCTTCGCGGATTGCCACGTAGGCCGTGCCGCGGCGCGTGGGCTTCGGCTTCTTCGGTTCCTTTTTCGGCAGCTTGCCCGCCGTGCCCTCGGTGCGCGCCCGGCAAGGGGTCCGCACGGGGCAGATGCCACAGGCGGGCGACCGCGGCGTGCAGATGGTGGCGCCGAGATCCATGATGGACTGCGCGTAGTCGCCCGGGCGCTCGCTGGGTGTGTAGCGTTCGGCGAGTTCGGTCAATTCGCCCTTCGCGCGCGGCAGTGGCGTGTGCACATCGTGGAGCCGTGCCATGACACGCTCCACATTGCCGTCCACCACGGTGGCGGGCTCGTCAAAGGCGATGGAGGCGACGGCGGAGGCCGTATAGGGCCCGACGCCGGGCAACGTGAGGAGCGCTGCGCGGCTCGTGGGAAAGGCACCGTCATGCTCGGCGACGATGACCCGGGCGCATTTCAGGAGGTTGCGGGCGCGGGCGTAGTAGCCGAGCCCGGCCCAGGCGGCCATGACATCGGCATCCTCGGCGGCGGCGAGATCCGCCACGGTGGGCCAGATCGATGTGAACTTGAGGAAGTAGTCTCGAACGGCGGCCACGGTCGTCTGCTGGAGCATGATCTCCGAAAGCCAGACGCGGTAGGGGTCGGGCCTGTGGCCCGCCGCGCGCTCCGCAGGCCCCACGCGCCAAGGCATGGTGCGCGCATGACGGTCGTACCAGTCGAGGAGCGTCTCCGAGATCAGTTCCGCCGTTGTCTCCGGCACATCACGCAATTGTTTGCTCACCCCTCGCTATATGCCCCGATATCGCGCTGATATCCGCCCGGGCCCCCGTGCAGCCCGCCGAAAGCCCGGGTATAGAGGAGGACGTAGCACGGAGAAAGAGACCGCCACCTTGGCCACCCCCGGTTCATATCAGCGCAGGAAGGGCTTCCAGCGCGCCTCCACGCTTTTGGAGAAGCGGATCCGCAACGCGGGCGAGGCGCGGGGATTTGCCGTCACGCGCCTCCTGACCCATTGGGCGGAGATCGTGGGGGCCGACATCGCGGCCACGGCGCGGCCAGTGAAGGTGAGCTATGCCAAGGGCGGCTTCGGCGCGACGCTGACCATCCTGACGACGGCGGCACGCGCACCGATGCTCCAGATGCAGCTCCCCGGCATTCGAGAGAAGGTGAATGCCTGCTATGGCTATAATGCCATCTCGCGCATACGTATCACCCAGACCGCGGCGACGGGGTTTGCCGAGGGGCAGGCTGACTTTGCGCCCGAGGCGCCGGAGGGCGATCCCGTGGCAGCGGCCAAGGCGCGCGGGCTCGCGGGCGACGTAACAGATGAAGGCCTGCGCGCGGCCCTGACCGCGCTCGGCGAAAACGTGATGACATCTTCGAAGAGGACATCCTGACATGAGACGACTTGTCCCCATCCTGATCGGCGCAGCTGTCCTGGCACTGGGCGGTGCGTGGTTCTTCGCGCCGGGCTCCCAGGGCGCGCGCGACCTGCCGCAGCTCGGCGCCGCCAACGCGCAGACGGTCGAGGCCGCCGAGATGCTCGAGATCGAGGACATGACGCTGGGCGAGGCCGGCGCGCCCGTGCAGATCATCGAGTATGCCTCCTATACCTGCCCGCACTGCCGGACCTTCCACGAGGGCGCGTTCAAAGAGCTGAAGTCCGAATACATCGACACCGGGCTCGTGGAGTTCGTCTACCGCGAGGTCTATTTCGACCGCTTCGGCCTCTGGGCCTCCATGGTCGCGCGCTGCGGCGGGGCGGAACGCTTCTTCGGCATCACCGATCTGATCTATGGCCAGCAGAGCGAATGGACCCAGGGCCAGCCTGCCGAGATCGCGGCCAACCTGCGCCGGATCGGGCTCACGGCGGGCCTGAGCGAGGCCGAGCTCGATGCCTGCTTCTCCGACGGCGAGAAGGCGCAGAGCCTCGTGGCGTGGTACGAGGCCAATGCCGCCGAGGACGGGGTGCGCTCCACGCCTTCGTTCATCATCGACGGCGTGCGTTACGGCAACATGTCCATGGCCGAGTTCCGCGAGATCATCGACGGGAAGCTCTGAGCCGCTGGCCCGGTTTTTCGGGCCACGGTGACGCCTGTCTCGGGCTTTTTGGGATTACCCCGGGGGGGTACTGACCTCGAGGCCGAGAAGGCGCTCCCGAAGCACTTCGGGCGCGTCGAGCTGAAGGCGCACCGGCAATGTCACCACTTTCGCGCGGAAGCTATCCGGCAGGCGCACGGCGTCCTTTTCAGTTGTCACGAGCTGCGCGCCGAGGAGCTTGGCCTCTTCCGCGAGGCGGGCCATGAGCGGCTCCGTCAGTGGCTGGTGATCGCTCAGCGCTTCCGCGCGGAGGACATTGGCCCCAAGGACGCGCAGCGTCGCGAAGAATTTCTCGGGGTGGCCGATGCCCGCGAAAGCAAGGGCGCGCATCTGATCCCAGGGCATCCCGGTGGGCAGCGGCACGAGCTGGCCCGCGAGGCGCGGCACGCTGATCGCTGGCCCCCACCTTTCGCTGAAACGCTGCTGTGCCCCGGGCGCGCCGATCGACAGGACGAAATCCGCGCGCGCCAGACCGGTGACGACCGCCTCGCGGAGCGGGCCCGCGGGCAGCACGCGCCCATTGCCGAAGCCACGATGGGCATCTACCACGACGATGCTCAGGTCCTTGGGCAGGTCCGGGTTCTGGAAGCCATCATCGAGGAGGATATGGCTCGCGCCCGCAGCCACAGCGCTCCGGGCCCCGGCGGCGCGGTCGTGCGCAACGATGACCGGGGCGAAGGCGGCGAGGAGAAGGGGCTCGTCCCCGACCTCCGCGGCGCCATGTCGGGCGGGATCGACCGTCACCGGCCCCTCGAGGCTGCCGCCGTAGCCGCGAGACAGGATGACGGGGCGCTCCCCGGCCTCGGTGAGCATCATGGCCGCGAGCATGGCGGTGGGGGTCTTGCCTGTCCCGCCTGCGTTGATGTTGCCGATGCAGATCACCGGCACAGGCGGGCGGTAGCGCGGGGGGCGCGCCACGCGGGCTGCCGTGGCCCGGGCATAGAGCCATGCCGCGGGCGAGAGCAGGGCCGTGCGCAGCCCGGCGGGCTCGAACCAGAAGCTCGGCGCCCGCATCAGGCCTCCTCCGCCAGCGTCTCGAGGAGAAGCGTCACAACGCGGTCGGTCATCTCAGCGCCCTCCGTGGCTACGTCCCAGGCGGCGTGGGCGAGGGCTGCGCTGCGGTCCGGCGCGTTGAGGCGGGTGATGGCGGGGCCGAGTGCTGTGAGGTCTGGGATCGGCTCTGTGGCCGCGGCGCGGGCGAGGCGGCCATAGGCTGCGCCGTGCCGCCAAATAGCGGGTCCGTGGATGATCGCCGATCCGAGGGCCGCCGCCTCGAAGGGCGTGCGGCTCGCCGCGCCTGAGAGCGTCCCACCGAGATAGGTAAGGGGTGCGAGCCGATACCAGAGCCCCTCTTCGCCCGGGTCGTCGGCGATGAAGACGTTCACCTCCTCGTCGATGTCGTAGCTTTCGCTGCGCCGCGCGGCCCGCAGTCCCTGCGCCTCCGCCTCACGCAGGAATGCGTCTTCGGCGGCCTCGTCGGCGGGGGCGAGGATGGCCAGCGTACGGTGCGCGCGGCGCTGGGCATGGGCCTGCGCAGCGATGACGCCCGCGGCCTCCGCATCGGGGACGTCCACGCCGTACCAGACGGGCCGCGTGGCGAGGGAGGCGATGAGTTCGTCACGCTCTGCCTCGTTGTAGGGCAGCGCGGTGGGGCCGGGGCGGAGCTTCCCCGTTACCTGCACGCGCGTGGGCGCGGCTCCCAGCGCCACGAGCTGGTTGGCTGCGGCCTGCGAGACAGTAAGGAGGGCATGGAACCGCTTCAGACGGGAGCGTAGCTTGATCTTCGCCCAAGGTGCGCGGTGGGTGGGAAAGCTGCCCTCGTCCACGTCGAGCAGGATGACCGGCATCTTGCGCGCGCCCGCTTCGAGCTCCGCGCGGAGCGGCGTCTCGTCCTCGCCGGGAAACCAAACGGCGAGATCCGGGGCCCAGGTCCTCAGGAAGGCCTGGGCCTCCGCGCGTTTGGGCGCCGGGGCGCGCGCGAAGTCCACGCGGGGATCGGTGGAGGGCAGCGGGGTGGTTGCCGCGCTCACGAGGATGCGGAGATCGGTCTCTGCGGCAAGGAGGCGGTCCGTGAGCATCTCCACCACGTCGAGCGCGCTCTCGCGGGGCACGTGAAACCAGATCCGCGGGCCAGCCCCGGCCTTGGAAGAGGCGCTAGAGGCCAAGGCGCGGGCGGCCCTCGGCGGAGGCAGAGGCGGCGTCATGCCACGTCATGGATGGTGTCCTTTGCGGCCCATGGGCGCGGGCACCGTACCCGGCGCCAAGGGTGCGTCAAGCCAAGGTGCGCGGCGCGACAAGGGACCGAGCCTATCAGGCGGGCAGGCGCGGCCCGTGGGCGGCATAGGCGTCGATCAGGGGCGCGGCACCGGCCATAAGGCCGGGCAGCGCGGCGGCAGGGCTGTTGAAGCGCGGCGCGCCCTCAGTCGTGGCCACGCGCCCGCCGGCCTCCGTCACCAGAAGCGCGCCCGCGGCCACGTCCCATTCCCAGGTGTTGCGGAGCGTGAGCATCCCGTCAAAGCGGCCCTCGGCCACCAGTGCCATCCGGTAGGCGAGCGAGGAGCGGAACGAGAGCTGCGGGCGGGGCGGGACGCTCTGCCAGTAGCGCGGGGTGAAGTTCGATTTCGCGCTCAGGAGGTGGGCGCGATCGGGCGCGATGTCTTGCGTGGCCTGGATCGGTTGCCCGTTCTTCGCCGCCCCGCCGCCGGCATGGGCGGTAAAGGTGAGCCCCCGCGCGGGCAGGTGCACGGCGGCGGCGACGGGCTCTGTCCCGGTGACGAGCGCGATACTGATGGCCCAGGTTCGAGAGCCCTCGATGAATGCCCGGGTGCCGTCGATGGGATCGACGATGAAGGTCGCCTCGCGAGAGAGCCGCTCCGGCCCGTCCTCTGTCTCTTCCGAGAGCCAGCCCACGCCGGGCAGCGCCTTCAGGAGCCGCTCCCTGAGGTGCCGGTCCACGGCGAGATCGGCCTCTGTCACGGGGCCCGCGCCCCCACTCTTTTCCCACACGGTGGGGTCGGCGCGGAAATGCGCGAGCGCGATCTCTCCGGCGTCCCGCGCTGCTTCTTCCATGACCTCGAGCGCGGCGCGGGGGTCAGGCCCCGGCAAGGGTGAGCCCTTCGACGAGGAGCGAGGGGACGACGGTGGAGAGCCAGGGCCGCGCGTCATTGGCGGGAGTGAGGCTCTGCAGCATGTCCCTGAGATTGCCCGCAACGGTGCATTCGTTGACGGGGTAGGCGAGTTCGCCATCCTCCACCCAGAAGCCCGACGCCCCGCGGGAGTAATCGCCGGTATTGGGGTTGATCGTCTGCCCGATCATGGAGGTGATGAGGAGCCCGGTGCCCATGTCGCGCAGCAGGTCTCCGCGGCTGGCCTCGCCCTGGGTGAGCGCGATGTTGGAGGTGGAGGGCTGCGGCCCGCCGGAAAGGCCCCGGCTCGCATTGGCCGTGCTCTCGCGCCCGAGCTTGCGGCCCGTGCCGAGGTCGCAGACATAGCCGGTCAGTCGGCCCGCCTCGACCCAGTGCCGCGCCTGGGTGGGCAACCCCTCGCTGTCGAAGAGCCGGGATCCCATCACCCGGCGGCGGTGGGGATCCTCGGTGAGCGAGAGCGTTTCGGGGAGCACGCGCTCGCCTTCGAGCCCGCGCGCCCAGGACGCGCCGCGCACGATGGCTGAGCCGTTGATCGCCATCAGAAGGTGCCCGATGAGGGAGCTCGAGACCCGCTCGTCGTAAAGAACGGGGAAGCTCCCCGTGGGAGGCTTCCGCGCGCCCTGCCGTTCGACGGCGCGCTCGCCTGCACGGCGGCCGATCTCCGCGGCCGGGCGCAGGTCCGCGCGGTAGACACGGCTGTCGCTGTCAAAGTCGCGCTCCATGCCTGTCCCCGTGCCGCTGATCGCGCCGCAGTAGAGGCTCGATCCCGTGCGCATGGCTTCCGCCAGAAATCCGTTGGTTGAGGCGAGGACGAGCTCGCGTTTGACAAAGCTCGCGCCTGCCCCTTGCGTCTGGCTCACGCCCGCCACCTCGAGCGCGGCAGCTTCGCATTCCGTCGCCACGGCCTGCAGCGCGGCCGGGTCCGGCTCTTCGGCTGGGTCGAGCAGGTCGAGGGAAGCGGGGTCGGTCTCGGCGGCGAGCTGGTGGGCCTCGGCGAGGCCGAGCGCGCTGTCCTCCGGGGCTTCGCGCGCCATGGCCACGGCCCGCGCGGCCATCTCGGCGAGGGCCTCGGGCGTGCGCTCAGAGATCGAGACCACGGCCTGCCGCTGGCCCAGAAGCACGCGCAGCGAGAGATCGAGCCCCTCCTCCCGCGTGGCTTCCTCCAGCTTGCCCGCGCGCACGTCGATGCTGACCGAGGTGCCCTTCACGGCGAGGATGTCTGCGGCCTCCGCGCCGGCGTGCTGTGCGGCGGCGAGGGTCTCCTCTGCAAGCGCGGTGAGGGTGGGCTGTGCTGTCATGGGGGCTCCGGGCGTCGTCTGGCGTTGGGGAGGGACGTAATCCGCCGCCCCACCCTTGCCAAGCGCGGCGCGCGTCAGCGGATCTGCTGACCGTTGGCGAAGACGCTGCCGTCGGGAGCCACGACGAGGTTGGAGGTGAAGACATCCTCTTCTCCCGGCACCGGGCTCGCGAAGAGGCCGAGCATGAGGCGTGCGCCCATGCTCTGCTCCTGGGGCACGAGGCCCATCATGACGAGCTTGTCGATGAGCCCGCCCACGCCCTCGATGCGGGCCGAGACCTCGCCGTCGGGGGCGGGCAGTCCGTCGAAGGTTTCGCGGTCGGAATAGTCAAAGCTGATCCCGCCTTCCGCCGTGACTCGCGCGCCCGCGGCGCGGACCTCCAGCGTCTCGATCCGCGCGCTGCTTACCTCGCCCGGAAGCTCATCGTCTTCCTGGGCCGCGAGCGCGCTTTCATTGAATGGGTCCACGATCCAGCGCCCGAGCGCGGCGATGTCGAGCACGAAGGTCGCCGGATCGCGCGGCAGGACGGCCGCGGGATCGAAAAGATCCCAGAGAAAATCATCGATGCTGAGGTCGCGCAGGGAGAGGCCGAGCCGCATCTCGCCCTCCGTCTCGCGAGGCGAGAGCGGGCTGGCGAGGGTGAAGGAGGTGGAGCCCAGCGTGATCGCCACGGGCACGGGCAGCTGGTCGGAGATCATGGCCCCCGTGATCGCCTCCGCGCGGCTGGCGACCGAGAGGCCGCCTTCTGCCAGGGAAACGGTCTGCTCGCCGGCGCTGATCGTCAGGTCGACGCTCCCCGCCGCCCCGGCAAAATCCACGTCTCCGCCCGGGGCGGTGTCCTCGAAGCTCAGATTGGCGGCCGAGCCGCTGGTGGTGGAGGTGAAGCGCACGCCGTAGGCATCGTCGGCCAGAAGCACGCCCACATTCTCGGTGCCGTCTCGGCCTTCGGGGATCGCGACGCTGCCGGTAACGGTGTAATCTGCGCTTTCGTAGTCGAGCGAGAAGGAGCCGTCGCCGTCGATCCGGGCCGCGAGCGCGTAGGCGAGGCTGTCGGCGGCGGAGCTGAAGGTGGTGCGGCGCACGGCGCCCTCTTCCACGAGCGAGCGCTGCACGAGCCCGTTGAGGATGACGGAGATCTCGAGATCGGTGCCTTCCTCCATCGGGCGCATCTCCTCGAGGCTGACGGCGATGGCATTGCTGCGCGCGTCATGCTGGAGCGCCTCCGCAGTGCCGGAGGCCACGATCTCCGTGCCCCGGAGCGAAACGCCGAAGCGGGCGTCGAAGGGGATGCCGTCTTCGTCCACACCTGTGAGCGAGATGGGCATCTCCTCGGCCAGCGTGATGGCGATGGTCCCGTCATCCTGATCCGCGAAGACGATGTCGCCCAGTCCGATAGAAATGCGCGCATTGCCGTCGGCGCCCTCCATGTCGGGCTCGAAGACGAGCTCCGCATCGGTGACGGTGAGCGTGCCCCCGGCCTCGGAGACGCTGCCCGTGCGGAGCGTGATCTGCTCCCCGTCCGCGCCGAAGGAGGCCTGCCAGGAGGCCCAGACCTCCGCGGGCGAGACCTGGGCCGCGGCGGGCAGGGCTGGAAGAGCAAGACACGCGATCGCCGGGAGGGCGCGCAGGGCAGTGGAGGGCATGGGGTACAAGGTCCTTCGTGAAATCTCTGGTTGAGTGTTCGGGTCTCGCGCGGCAGGGGTCAAGGGCAGGTGCAGACGGGGAGGCAATCGTGATCGAAGTGGAAGAGACTGGTGGCGTGACGCAGCTCAGGCTGGCGCGGCCGGAGAAGGCCAACGCGCTCACCCGGGAGATGCTCGAAGGGCTGCGGGACGCGGTGCGCGCGGCGCGGACGCCCGTGCTCGTACTGACCGGAGCAGGCCAGGTCTTCTCCGCCGGGATGGACCTCGCGGCCGCCAAGGAGGGGCTCGCCACGTCTCCGGTCTGGGAAGAGCTTTCGGGCGCCATCGCACGCTTCCCGGGGCTCACAATCGCTGCTCTCAACGGGACAGCGGCGGGCGGCGCGCTCGGCATGGTGCTCGCCTGCGATCTGCGCGTCGCCGTGCCCGCTGCGAGCGTCTTCTACCCGGTGATGAAGCTCGGTTTCCTGCCCCAGCCCTCGGACCCGCGTCGCATGGCTGCCCTCATCGGTGCGCCGCGCGCCAAGCGCATCCTCATGGCCGGAGAAAAGATCAGCGCGGAGACGGCGCGCGACTGGGGCCTTTTCGATGCCATCGCGGAGGATCCGCTGGCGCAGGCCGCGGTCTGGAGCGCCGCGGCGCGGGAGGCCAAGCCGGGTCATGCCGCTGCCATCAAGGCCCTGTTCGACTGAGCGGCTGCACGGGCCGGGCCCCAGCTTCACGGCTCAGCGCTTACGCTTTCCGCCCGGCACACGGCTCATGAACTCCGGCGGGCGTTTGGCCACCCAGCGGGCGAACTTCTCGAGCCTCGGATGGCTGCGCAGCGCCTCGGGCGTGTTGTAGCTCCGCGCGAGCTCTGCCTCGGTGAGCGTGGCGTGCACTTCCTTGTGGCAGATGTGATGCATGAGAATGGTGGGCCCGCCCTTGCCGCCTTTGAGTTTCGGGATCAGGTGATGCAGGCTCTGCGGCACCCCGGGCGGGATGTCGCGCCCGCAAAGCGGGCAGACCGGCAGGGTCTCGTCTTGTTCGGTGTGGCTCACCGGGCGAAGGATGGCGCGCGACCGGAAAGGGGCAAGGCGCGAGATGGAGAAAGCGGAGCAGCGCGCGATGGCACCGGAGCCGGTGGAGGCGCTCGTCATCGGCGGCGGCCCGGCGGGCCTCGCAGCGGCAGAAATCCTCGCCGAGCGGGGGGCCTCCGTCGTGCTCGCAGAGGCCCGACCTTCATTTGGGCGCAAGTTCCTGATGGCCGGCAAGAGCGGCCTCAATATCACCAAGGACGAGGATCTTGCGGGCCTTCAGGCCGCCATTGGCTGCCCCCGGATGGACCCGATCCTCGCGGCATTCGACGCGCGCGGCGTGCGGGATTGGGCAGAGGGGCTGGGGCAGCAGCTCTTCACCGGCAGCTCCGGGCTGGTCTTCCCCGTGGCGATGAAAGCCTCGCCGCTTCTGCGCGCCTGGCTCGCACGGCTCGACCCCCTGGACCGGCGCTTGGGCTGGCGCTGGACGGGCTTTGCCGGGGACGGCCACAGCTTCGAGACCCCGGATGGCCCGCGAATGATCGTGCCGCGTGTCACGGTCTTCGCGCTGGGCGGGGCCAGCTGGGCCCGGCTCGGCTCTGACGGGGCCTGGGCCGCGCCGTTCCGCGCCGCGGGGCTACCCTTACGCCCCTTCCTGCCCGCGAATATGGGGCTCTACGTTGACTGGTCCGACCACATGGCGCCCTATTTCGGTGCGCCGCTCAAGGGCGTGGCGCTGACCTGCGCGGGGCGCCGGGTGGAGGGGGAGTTCGTCCTCTCCCGCGCGGGCCTTGAGGGGAGCCTCGTCTACGCGCTCTCACCCGAGCTCCGGACCGGCGCGCCGCTTGTGCTCGACCTCAAGCCCGGCCTCACACACGCAGAGGTGACCCGGCGGCTCGCGGCGCGGCCCGCGAAGGAGAGCCTGCCCAACCGCCTGCGCAAGGCCTTAGGCATCGCTGGCCCGGCCCGCGCGCTCCTGCAGGAATTCGGACGCCCGCTTTCTGAGGCGCTGCCGCAGAAGATCAAGGCGCTGCCGCTCCGCCACGGCGGACCGCGCCCGCTCGACGAGGCGATCTCCGTGGCGGGCGGGCTGGCCTGGGAGGCGCTCGATACCGGGCTCATGCTGCGGGCCCGGCCCGGCACGTTCTGCGCGGGAGAAATGCTCGACTGGGAGGCGCCCACGGGGGGCTATCTCATCACCGGATGCCTGGCCACGGGGCGCTGGGCCGGGCGCGCGGCCGCGGATTTCCTCGCGCGCTGAGGGGGCCGGATCGCCTCCGGCGGTCCTCCGGGGGAGGTACGGGGCACAAAGATGCCGCTTCAACCCTTGGATTGCGCGCGCTTGTAGGCCTCGCGGGCGCGGATCGGCTTGGCGTAGTCCTTCAGGTCCTGACGCTCCATGGGGAATTTCGCCACGAGGGCCCAGCCGAGGCAGTGCACGGCGATGATATCGGGGATGGTCATCGTCTCGCCCATGAGAAACGGGCCCTCGATGCGGGCGGCGAGGCGTTCTGCGGAGATGTGGAACTCCTCTCGCGCGCTCTCCTTCACGGCGGGCACGCGGAGCGCCTCGGGGAGGCCGAACGTGTGGCGTGACACGAGCCAGAGCAGGCTGTCGAGCTCGTCGAGGAGGAACTGGGTATGGGCATCCTGGCGGGCGCGCGCGAGGCTGCCGGGCGGGAAGCTGAGCGCGCCGTGCTTGTCAGCGAGATAGGTGAGGATCGCGGTGCTGTCGGTGAGGGCGTGGCCCTCGCTCACGAGGACCGGCACCTTTCCCAGGGGATTGAGCGCGGTGATCTCGGGCGTGCGTGGGCCCGTCGTGTGGTGCGTGTAGTCGAGGCCCAGCTCTTCGAGCATCCAGAGGACGCGGAAGGCGCGGCTGCGGCCGGTTCCGTGGAGGTCGTAGGTCATCATCGTCTCCCTCGCATGGCCACGCGGATGAGCGTGCGTTCCATGAGCGCCATCTGTGGCGCGGTTTGAGCGGCGGAGCGGAGCCTGAGATCCGTCTCCGTGAGGTCGCTGAGCGCGCCTTCGAGCTTCATGGCGCCCCAGGCCTGCGCCTGACGCAGCATCCTGTCGCGCCGCGGGCCGAACACGGGCGGACGGAGCCGCGAGATGCCCTGGGCCGCGCCCCCGGGATCGGAGGCGGCGCTGTGGAGCGCGCGGAAATGCCGGCTGGCCTGGATCGCGAGGGCCACGGGTGCCACGCCCTGCGCTTCGAGGCGGCGCAGCATGGGACCGAGCTCCGGGGTGCGGCCCTCGGCCACGATGTTGAGCAGATCATCGAGCGCGGCGTCGGTGCTGGCGGGCGCGCAGGCTTCGACATCCGCGGCGCTCACCGGGGCCTCCTGTCCGCGGGTGTAGAGCGCGACCTTCTCCAGCGTCTGCGCGAAATCGCCGGGATCGAGGATCCGCGAGAGCGAGGTGAGCGCGTCCATACCGTCGCGCGCCACCTCGCCGATCTGTGCCCGGGCCATCATCGCCTCGATCTCGCCGCGACTGGGCGGATCGTCGTATATACCGGTCGCGTAGGCGTTGGCGTGGCCTTCGAAGAGCTTGCGGAGCGCGGAGCGCGCGGTGAGGCTTCCGGCGGTCACGACCACCTGCGCGTCCCCGTCGCGCCAATCCTCCAGCGCGGCCTCCACGATCCTGGCGAGGCCGTCGGTGGCCTCTTCCACGAACGCCACGCGGGGGCCGGGGAAGAAGCCCGTCGCCTTGAGCGCATCGAGGAGGCGGGCAGGCTCCTTGCGCAGCTCGGCGCCGGTCATGCGGGTCAGCCGCATCTCCTCCTCGCCCTGGGGCCCGATGAGGGCGGCGATGAGCTCTTGGCGCTTCAGCGCCACGCGCATGGCATCCGCGCCGTAGATCAAGATGCCGGTCTTGGCGGGATCGGGGCGCGCGAAATAAGCGGCGGCGTCGCGCGGGGCGAGCTTCATGCGGGGGGCCCGCCTGCGCCCGAGGAGGAGAGATCTGCCGCGAGCGCCGTCAGGATCCGGTCGGCGAGGATTTCCATCAGCCGTGCCTCGGCATCGGCGCGGGCGGCGCGGGTGGCCACGGTGGTGCCCGAGGCGGAATAGGCGGTGAAGCCGCGCACCTCGCCCTCTGCCGCCACCACGCCGTCGGTGGTGGCGAGGGTATAGGTGGCCGTGCCGGTGAGGGTGAAGCGGTTGATCTGCTGCGTGCGCGTGATGACCGAGCCCGCCTCGGTCAGCCTCGCATCCACCGCCAAGGAAAAGCGCGGGGTCTCCACGTCGCCCAGCCGAATGCGGAGGGCGCGCGTGAGAAGAAAGGCGTTGGCGCTGTCGGGCGTGCCGAGAACGACGGCGCTGCGCAGCGCCGTGGCGCCCGCGCCGGGCGCGAAGACAGGCGTGAAGCCGCAGGCGGGCAGTAGCGCGAGGCCGCCCAGTACGCTGCGGCGGGTCAGCCTAGACGACGACATTCACGATCCGCCCGGGCACGACGATCAGCTTCTTGGGGCTGCTGCCGTCCAAGGCACGCTGCACGGCCTCATTGGCGAGCACGAGAGCCTCAAGCTCGTCCTTGGGCATGTCCTTCGGTACGGTCACCTCGTCGCGGCGCTTGCCGTTGATCTGGACGGGCAGTGTCACCGTGGCTTCCACCAGCATGGCCTCGTCTGCCACGGGCCAGGGCGCAGCGGCGCAGAGCCCCTCGCCGCCCTGGAGGGTCCAGACCTCCTCGGAGAGATGGGGGGTCATGGGCGCCATGAGCTGCGCGAGGGTCATGATGGCCTCGCGTTGCGCGCCCGGGGTGGCCTTCGATTTCGAGAGGGTCGCGGTGAAGGCATAGAGCTTGGCGATGGCGGCGTTGAAGCCGAAGGATTCCACGCCGAGCGTCACGTCCCGGATGGTCTTGTGCATCTCGCGAAGGAGCGTTTCGTCCTCCGCGCCCCGGGCCTGACCCGGGGCCTCTTCCTCCATCTTCGCGATCTTGTCCGAGAGCGTCCAGATCCGGCCCAGATGCTTGGAGGCCGCTTCGGCGCCCGATGCCGTCCATTCCACGTCGCGCTCGGGCGGGCTGTCGGACAGGACGAACCAGCGCGCGGTATCGGCGCCGAATTGGCTCACGATGGCATTGGGATCGACGACATTATTCTTCGATTTCGACATCTTGGCTGAGGGGACGATCTCAACCTCCGCGTCGCCCACATAGGCCTTGCCGCCTTCGAGGGTCACGTCCTCCGGGTAGTGATAGACGGGGCGGCCGCCTTTCTCGGATTTGTAGATCGCATGGGTCACCATGCCTTGCGTGAACATCGCGTCAAAGGGCTCGGCGCTCTTCTCAGGCAAGTGCCCCGTCCTGATCATCGCGCGGGCGAAGAAGCGGGAATAGAGTAGGTGCAGGATCGCGTGCTCGATGCCGCCGATATACTGGTCGACATTCATCCAGTAGCTGGCGGCCTCCATCTCGGTGGGCGTCTCCGCGCGGGGCGCGGTGAAACGGGTGAAGTACCAGCTTGAATCCACGAACGTGTCCATCGTGTCGGTCTCGCGCTTGGCCATCTTCCCGCAGGCTGGGCAGGGCACATCGCGCCAGGTGGGATGGCGGTCGAGCGGATTGCCGGGGATGGAGAAATCGATCGGCTCGTTGCCCTGGTCATAGGGCAGCTCGACGGGCAGGTTCTCCTTCTTCTCGGGCACGACGCCGCAATCGGCGCAGTGGACGACGGGGATCGGGCAGCCCCAGTAGCGCTGCCGCGAAAGGCCCCAGTCCCGCAGGCGGAATTTCGTCTGGCCCGTGCCCGCGCCCTTTTCCTCGGCCCAGGCGATGGCAGCGTCGATGCCCGCGAGGCCCGTCTGCCGCTCTTCTCCGGCGAGGAGCTTCACGTAGGTGACCTCTTCCTCCTTGCCGGGGACATAGGCCTCGCCGCCATCCTCGGGCAGCGTGAGCTCGCCGTCGACCGGCACGTAGGTGGAGATCACCGGCAGCTCGTACTTTCGCGCGAAGTCGAGGTCGCGCGCGTCGTGCGCCGGGCAGCCGAAGATAGCGCCCGTGCCGTAATCCATGAGGATGAAGTTCGCGATATAGACGGGCAGCTCCCAATCGGGATCGGCGGGGTGGCGCACGCGCAGCCCGGTATCTAGGCCCATCTTCTCGGCTTTCTCGATGGCCTCGGCGGTGGTCCCGCCCTTTCGGCACTGCGCGCAGAAGGCGGCGACGGCGGGGTTCACCGCCTCGAGCTCTTTCGCGATGGGATGATCGGCGGCGATGCCCACGAAGGACGCGCCCAGAAGCGTATCGGGCCGCGTGGTATAGACCTCGATCTGCTTTTCCTCCTCGCCCACGACATCGAAGGCGAATTGGAGGCCACGGGAGCGTCCGATCCAGTTCTCCTGCATGAGACGCACCTTGGCGGGCCAGTCATCGAGACCGTCCAGAGCGTCGAGGAGCTCATCGGCCATGTCCGAGATCTTGAAGAACCACTGCGTGAGCTCGCGCTTTTCCACCTCGGCACCCGAGCGCCAACCCTTGCCGTCGATCACCTGTTCGTTGGCGAGCACGGTCATGTCCACCGGGTCCCAGTTCACGACGGCGGGCTTCCGGTCGATCAGGCCGGCCTCCAGCATGTCGAGGAAGAGCGCCTGTTGCTGGCCGTAATACTCCGGGTCGCAGGTGGCGAACATGCGTGACCAGTCGAGCGAGAGGCCCAGCGGCTTCATCTGATCGACCATCGTGTCGATATTGGCGTAGGTCCAATCCTTGGGGTGCCCGCCGCTCGCCATAGCGGCATTCTCGGCGGGCATGCCGAAGGCGTCGAAGCCCATCGGGTGCAGCACGGCGTGGCCTGTGGCGAGCTTATACCGCGCGATGACGTCGCCCATCGTGTAGTTGCGTACGTGGCCCATGTGGAGCCGCCCTGACGGATAGGGGAACATCTCCAAGACGTAGTATTTCGGCTTCTCCGGGTCCTCTTTGGCGGTGAAGAGACCGGCCTCTTCCCAGGCTTTCTGCCAGCGTGCTTCGATCTCTGCGGGGGCGTAGGCGGGCATGGAGGGTCCGTTCCTCGGTGCTGACGTGACAGGCGCGGCGCGCGCATAGCCGCGGGACGCCGCGGCGCTTTGCGGAGGTTTAGGCGCTTCGGGCGGGGGAGGCCAGAGGGTAGCAGCGGCGCCCCGGCGGCGCGCGGCGGCTGGGCGATGCGCGGGCGTCTTGCCGGGCGCAGCGCAGCCTAGCGGCGGGCGTTGATGTTGCCGGTGCGGAGCTGCCGGGCGCGGGTGAGGATGGCATCCTCGACGGCACGCACGGTGGAGGGGCTCGCGGGCCCGGAGCGCGTCAGGAGCGACAGCTTGAGCGAGCGGGCATCGAGCGCGGGATCGCTCACCAGCACAGTGGCGCGGTAGGCGCGTCCGCCGCCCGGGGGCGTGCCGAAGCCCGTGACGATGACGCCGGTGAAGGGATCCACCGTCTGGATCGGCAGGAAGCTGAGGACATCGAGCGAGGCATTCCAGATGTAGCGATTGACGGCCACGGTATCGCCGCCGCGCACGCGCGCGGCCTGTTCCGTCGGCGGGGCGTCATTGCGGCCCCCGAAGAGCCCGCCGCTGCACCCGGTCAGCACGATCAGGCTCACAAGCCCGAAAATACGCAATACGGTCATGTCGTCCCCGCCCCTCGATCTTCTGTCGAATACTAGCGTTCTCGCAGGCTGCCAAGGGCTTAGGCCGTCTTGGCATGGGCGCAAAAAGAAAGAGCGGCCCCGAAGGACCGCTCTGACTTGATCGTTTCGCCTTCGATTAGAAGGAGAAGGACACTGCGACCGTCACGCCTTCCTTGACGTCCTCGGCTGCACCGAGCTCGTCGAGGGTCAGGTCGTCGCCGGGGCCCGTCGTCACGTCCGCGTAGGAGATGCGGAGCGTTGCGTCGCCGCCGAGGTCGTAGTCGCCGCCAACGTAGAAGACTTCGGAGCCTGCGAGGCCTGCGCCGTTCTCACGCTCGTCGCGGTAGCCGCCGAAGAGCTCGAGGCCGTTGCCCACGTCGTAGGTGACGTTGAGCTGCAGGTCTTCGTCGTTGCCGTCGTGGAAGAGGAAGCCAACCGTGATCGGGCCAGACGCGTAGTCAAGCGCGATGCCGTAGTTGTCGTCAAGTTCGTCCTGGGACACGTAGAACACCGTCGCGGTCACGTCGCCGATCGTGTATGCACCCTGCACACCGATGGACTGAACGGTCTCGTTGTCGGCATATGCGAAGCCCAGCTCGACGCCGGCGAGCGTCGTGGACGCGCCGATGGCGAAGATCTGCGGAAGGTCAACCGTGCCGGGGCCGGTGACGCCGTCACCCGTGGTGCCGCCTTCCTGGTAGCCGAAGGTCACGTCGACGGTGCCGAGCGTGGCCGTACCGCCGAGCTGCAGGTTCTGGAAGTCGTCGTTCGGGCCTTCATCCGAGGAGAAGACGTAGTAGGACACGCCAAGCTCGGCGGGGCCCACGGTCACGCGACCGATGATGATGCCATCTTCGCCCACTGCCTCCGCGTCGCCTTCGTCAGCGAAGCCGTCCGCGTCGAGGTTCGTGACCGGGGAGGAGAAGAGAGCGTCTGCTGCCGGCGGGGTGTCGCCGAATGCAAGCGATGCCATGTCGGAGGACAGCGAGATCACGAGATCGTCGATCTGGATGTCGTTGCCGTCGAGCGTGGAGTTGTCATCGTTGTTGAACTCAACGTCGCCGGAGACGGATGCCGTCAGGCCGTTGTTGAGCGTTGCGGAGTAGGCAAGCGATGCGCCAACGGACCAGAAGAAGCCGTTGTCAAACTCGTCGTTGTAGCCGAACTCTGCGTCGCCAGAGAAGGACACGCCGTCCGTGGCGTGGCCGTCTGCTGCTGCTGCGCCTGCGAAGGCCACGATGGCCGTCGAAGCGAGAAGGATGCGTTTCATGTTATTCCCTCGTGGTTGAGTCCCCGTCCGTTTGCCGTCGGGAACCGATTTAGGATGCGAGGGTATTGGCTCCGCAATGCCCCGAGGGTCAAGCGACCCCAGATCGGCTTTTGGGCGGTGCCTCAAAATTGATGCAAAGCTGCCACACACCCGCCCGCCGTCTTTCCCGCATGACAAGCCATGCGGGGCGGACTAAACCGGTACCCTGCTGGGAAGCTATGCAAATAAGGGCTATAAAACATGGGATTGGCTGACATCGAGGCGCGTATCAGCACCGCGGAAGCCGTTGCCGGGAGGCCCGCGGGCAGCGTCGAACTCATCGCAGTTTCCAAAGTGCAGCCGTCCGACCGGGTGGAGGCAGTGTTGCATGAAGGTCACCGAATCTTCGGGGAGAATCGCGTGCAGGAGGCGCAGGGCAAATGGCCCGCGTGGAAAGAGACTCACCCGGGTATCTCGCTGCACCTGCTCGGACCGCTGCAAAGCAACAAGGCGCGGGCCGCCATGGCGCTCTTTGACGTCATTCACACGCTCGACCGCCCGAAGCTGGCCCGCGCCATCGCCCGGATCGCGCAGGAGGAGGGCGCGTGCCCGGACCTCTTCATCCAGGTGAATACCGGCGATGAGCCCCAGAAGGCGGGGGTCTCACCCGCCGAGACGGATGCCTTCGTCGCTGAATGCCGCGCGCTCGATCTACCCGTCATCGGGCTCATGTGCATCCCGCCGGTGGAGGAGGAGCCCGCGCTCCACTTCGCGCTGCTGGCAAAGATCGCGGCGCGCAACGGGCTCAAAGGCTTATCCATGGGGATGAGCGCGGATTTCGAAACGGCAGTGCGGCTCGGCGCGACGCATGTGCGCGTGGGATCGGCGATCTTCGGCGCGCGCGATGCGGGCTAGGGCACGATGAGCCGCGTGGCGTGGCGGATGCGCGGCGCGAGCCAGAGGAGGTGCGCGCGCTTGAGCGCGATGCACCCTTGCGTGGCGCGCCCCGGCCCCCGCCACGCATGGATGAAGATCGCGGAGCCGCGCCCCTTCACGGGATAGGGCCAGTTCCAGTCCGTCAGGATCACGAGGTCGTAGAGCGGGTCCGCGCGGCGCAGGACCTCGTGGGAAGCCCTGTAGGGCGCGCGCACCATCATGTTGTAATCGGCGTCGTCCGGATCGTCGGACCACAGGTCCCCTGGGCGGATGGGCAGTGCCCAGTCGGCGGGCCGCGCGAGGCGGTCGGGGCGGTAGAGCATCCCCACGAGGCGGTGCGTGCCCCGCGGCGTCGACCCATCGCCTTCGCGCTTTCGGCGCGTGAGCCCGCCGCGCCCGATGGTGCAGGGGAGCGTCCGGCCAAAGGCGCGGAGGCCCTGCGGAGTCAGCACGAGGTCAGTGGGTTTCATCCAATCGCCCCCCGTCCCGGGCTTGATCCGGGACCTCTGCTTGTGCCCGTTCTGCTGCCAGCCGTCATGCGCCCATGGATCTGATGCGCCTTCTGACGCGGAGGCTCCGGGTCAGGCCCGGAGCGTGACGGACGGGGCTCACAGAAAATGCCCCGACTTCTCCGCCTTCGTTGCCAGGTAGCCCAGGTTGAGCGGGTTCTGCCCGACTTTCAGAGGCACGCGTTCGGCGACCTCCAGGCCCTGTTCCTCCATCCGCGCCACCTTTGCGGGGTTGTTCGTCATCAGCCGCACGGCCTTGAAGCCCAGCTTGCGCAGGATGTCCGCGCCGGTGGTGAAATTGCGCTCGTCATCCTCGAAGCCAAGCCGGTGATTGGCCTCGACGGTGTCAAAGCCCTGATCCTGGAGCGCGTAGGCGCGCATCTTGTTGGCGAGCCCGATGCCGCGCCCTTCCTGGTTGAGATAAAGGAGGACGCCCGCGCCTGCCTCGCCCATGGCCGCGAGCGCGGCGTGGAGCTGGGGCCCGCAATCGCATTTGAGCGAGCCCAGCACATCGCCGGTGAAACAGGCCGAGTGCAGCCGCGCGAGCACGGGCTTGGCGCGGTCGGGCTGCCCGATCTCCACGGCATAGTGCTCCTCCCCGCCGTCATCGGGGCGAAAGACATGGAGCCGCCCGCGGCCCGCGAGCGCCATGGGCAGGCCCGCGCTGACGACGTCATTCAGCGGCGAGGTCTCGATGGTCTGGAGCGGCACGGCGGTGAGCGCCTCGATCCCCTGCGCGCGGGCGATGAGCACGGCGGGCAGGAGGTGCGCGGCCTTGGCCAGCGCGATGCCGGCCCGTGCCACGGCCGAGTCGCCTTCGCGCAAAGTGTGGAATGGGCCCTTCATGGCCATGGAGAGATCGTCCTTGGGATCCGCCACGGCGCAGGCCCAGGGCAGGCCCGCCCCGGCGGGCACGGCGATTCGCGCCACGTCTCCGTCATAGGCGCGGGCCTTGAGCGTCCGTGCGCGCCACTCCGTGATCGCAAGGACGGCGGGCTTCGGCAGCGCCATGGCAGCCGCGAAGCGCGCGGGCGAGATCGTTTCCACGGCGAAGACAAGATGCCCCTCGATCACCACGGGAAGCCCCATGCGCAGGTCGGCGCGGGCGCGGGCAATGAGCTCGTCTGGGGTGGGCGCGAAGGTCATGTCTTCTCATAGGCTGGACGCTCGAAGAGGGCCAGACGGCCCGCAATTGAAACAATGCGGGCCGGTGCGACACGGCTCCGTGAGAGAAATGTTGCAAATATTGCCCGGCCTCGCCCCGCGCCCAACTGACATGCAACAGCACGATGGAGACCAGACTTATGGCACAGCTCAAACGCATCCTCCTCATCGACGACGATGAAGATCTGCGCGAAGCTCTCGGTGAGCAGCTGCTCATGACCGACGAGTTCGACGTCTTCGAAGGCGGCTCCGGCGCCGAGGCGATGGAGAAGATCAAGGAAGGCCTTTACGACCTGATCATCCTCGACGTGGGCCTGCCCGACACCGATGGCCGCGAGCTCTGCCGACTTATGCGCAAGCAGAACGTGAAGAGCCCCATCGTCATGCTCACGGGCCACGACACTGACGCTGACACGATCCTCGGCCTCGACGCGGGTGCCAACGACTACGTCACGAAGCCCTTCAAGTTCCCGGTGCTCCTCGCCCGCATCCGCGCCCAGCTCCGCCAGCACGAGCAGAGCGAAGACGCCGTCTTCCAGCTTGGGCCCTACACGTTCCGCCCGTCGATGAAGCTTCTCGTCACCGAGGACGACAAGAAGGTGCGTCTGACGGAGAAGGAGACGAACATCCTGAAGTTCCTTTACCGCTCCACCGAGGGCGTGGTGGCCCGCGACGTGCTCCTCCACGAGGTCTGGGGCTACAATGCCGGGGTGACGACACACACGCTCGAGACCCACATCTACCGCCTGCGCCAGAAGATCGAGCCCGATCCCTCCAATGCACGGCTCCTCGTGACGGAAAGCGGTGGCTATCGTCTCGTCGCGTGATCCCGGGGTGATCGCGGATTGCGATGATCCAAGTCCGGGCATGCGCCGTAGATTAAGTATCCCTTCGCGAATCGGGGTTATGATCCGCACCCTCCCTGTTGGACTTGCCCGGGCCCCGGTTGAAAAACTGGCCCGGGTTTTTTTTGGCCCGATTTCTTGCCTGAGCCTGCGCGTCCCGTGGTAGTCTCGCCGCGGGGGGACGACAGATGGCAGACCCGTTTCAGGACGTGGACGCGGCGGGGGCGGATTTCATCGCGGCTTTCGCCGAGAGCATGGAGATGCGCCAATCCGATCCCACGATGGAGCGGATCGTGGCAGATTATCTCGACCAGCTCGATTTTGGAGAGGACACGCTCACCGTGGAGATCGGCGCGGGGGCGGGTGCGATCTCGCGCCGGATCGCGACCCGGGCAGCCCCGGCGCGCGTGATGGGCTATGAGCCCTCGGCGGGCTTCGTGGCCGAGGCGAAGACGCGGGCCGAGGGCGTGGGCAACCTGCACTTCGAGCAGGCGGACGGCGCGGCGCTTCCGCTCGATGCCGGGGTCGCCGACCACGCCGTCCTCCATACCGTGCTCACCCATGTCACCGCGCCCGAAGCATTGATCGCGGAGGCGCGCCGGGTGCTCAAGCCCGGCGGCACGCTTGTGGTGTGCGACTGCGATTTCTCAAAGGCCGCGTTGGGCAGCTTCCCCGATGACCCGCTCGATGCCTGTGCGCGGGCCTTCGTGCGGGAATTCGTCACCGATCCGGACCTCGTGGCAAAGCTGCGCGCGCTGCTGATCGCGGCGGGCTTTGAAATCCGCCACTTCACTGTAACGGCCCGCACAGTGACCGAGGGCGAGAAGCTCCTGCCCTGGGTCGTGGAGACCACGAAACTCATGGTCGCGCGGGGCGATATCGGGGCGGGGCTTGCGGAGGCGCTCGTCGCCGAGATGCACGATCGCACGGCGCGCGGGCGGTTCTACGGATTTCAGCCCTTCGCCACCGCCATCGCGGTGAAGCCCTGATAAAGCCGCGCCCGCACCCCGCTTCCGGCGCGCCGCTGCCCGAATTTTTCATCATATTTTAACGACTGGGCGCGAAGCTGAGCGCTCAGATGAATCCCGCGTCGGCCCGGGTTATGGCCGGCAACCTCCCTGTTTGACTTGCCCGGGCCTTTTGGTCCGGGTTTTTTTTGGCTGCAGCGTGATATGAGCAGAACGATGCGTATTGGGTTCATCGGGTTCTGTGCCATTCTGGCGGTCGCGTTCGCGCTCTGCGCCAAGGAGCGGCCCTGTGCGGAGCCGAATGTTGACTGCTTGATCGACGAGGCGCTCGCGGCCTTGCCCGCGGCGACACGACTCCAAGGCATCAATCAAATCGCCGCGCAATTGGTACTTCTAGGTAGGGCCGAGGCCGCGCGCGCTGTCGTGGCAGAAGACTACAGCTGGCAGTCCGACGCCTCTAGGCGTTCGCGTTTTTCACTGCTCTGGGCGGTGGAGACCTGGCGCGTGCTTCAAGACGGCACGCCGCTCGAGGCGCAGGTCACCGGCAGTCCGCCACCCGATGCGCTCGCGCTGGTGCACCTGTCCGGCCTTTTGACCTTCGGCCCTGCCTATGCGGGGCTCCGACCCGCGCCTCCCCAGCTCCCAGAGATGGACCGCCGCGCCGCGCGCGCGGCTTTGGCCGTGCGCATGTCCGAAGGGGCCGGGCCGGTTTCCGCTCAGACGCGGCTCGAGGCCGCGGAAATCTTTGCCGAGCTCGGGCAGGCCGACCGTGCTTTTGCGCTTCTAGAGGCCGTGTACGCAGAAGGCGGCGAGGGCACGCAGATCTCGGTCATGCGAATATCGGCAGAAGCGATGCAGGCCATCGGGGTCGCGCGCGCCCTCGAGGTGATCGATCGCGCGGGCAAGACGAGCGTCTTTGCGCTCCTCAATGCGTCGCGCGCTGCTCCGACGCCCGAAGTGCGTGTGAGCTACCTGAGCCGGGCATTCAGGATGGCGCGCGACGATGGGCCCTGGCCTGATCGCGACCATCTCACTCGGGTGGTGGAGGCCGCGCTCGACGTGGGTGAAGCAGACCTCGCGCTTCGCTTCGCGCGGGACTTCGATATCGCAGCTCAAGCGCGCGAGACATTTCTGCCAAGCGACATGCATCTCGCGGCGGCTGCTGCGCTCCACAAAACAGGCGCACCCGCACCCGAAATTCGCGCCGCCTTGGCCCGCGCTCTCGAGAGCTTCGGGAACCGCAGGCTAAGCGTCGACTCTGCCGTGCCACTCGCAACCCTCCTGGTGAAGCTGGGCGATGTGGATACCGCTCTTCTACGCCTGAAAGACACGCGTGACGCCAACGCCTGGGAGCGGGTTCTGGCGGAGCCTTTGCCGGAGAAAGCGCGAGACCGGGTAACTGACCAAGCCGCCCGCGAACTGGGCACCGAGGCCCTTCGCGATGTCGAGCTTCGTCTCGCGATCCGGGCTCCAGAGCCCATGCGCACGGCCTTGCAATCCAAGGTACTCCCCTGGGCGGGCGAGACGATGGAAACCTGGCGCGGGCGGGACGCTTTGCGCCGCCTGCCGCATGTCGCCACCCTCGCCGCCCGCGCGGGCGAGGCCGATCTAGAGAGCCGCGCCGAGGTGCTCTTTGCGCGGGTCGCCCTGCGCCGGGGCGCGCCGCGCGATCTCATGCAGGCCGCCTGGCGCCTGTCCCAAGATTGAAATGACGCGGCGCGCGGCCTAGCCTCCGCCCATGAAGCTGACGCTGCACCACATCAACCTCTCCACCGACAAGGTCGAAGAGATGGACGCCTTCTACCGGGAGGTGCTGGGCCTTGCCCGGGAGACCGAAGGCCTGCCCACGCTCGACAAGACGAAGGGCTATGACGGCGACGTGGCCTTCGTCACCGACGGGGCGGTGCAGACGCATTTGGCGCGGAAGGACGTGCACGCGGCCTTCAAAACGGGCTCGCATCTCAACCCGCTCTCGCGCGGGCATATCGCCTACCGCACGGACGATCTCGCCGCCTTCAAGGCACATCTCGAGGCGCAAGGCATCCCCTATGCGGATTGGGGCCATACGGCCGTGGCGGGCTGGGCGCAGATCTTCTTCTACGATCCCGACGGTAACGTGATCGAGGTTCACGAGGTGAGCGCGCCCTAGGCTTTCTTCCGGCGGCGCGCGGCGTACATCTCCGGGTGCTCCCGGCGGCGAAAGCCGCTAGAGCCAAGCCGACACATCCACCATCACGGAACCCTGCCCATGCCCTTCACCCTGGCCACCTGGAACATCAACTCCGTGCGGCTGCGCGCCGATCTCGTGGTCAAGCTCATGACCGAGGAGGCGCCCGACGTGCTCTGCCTTCAGGAGTGCAAGAGCCCGGTGGAGAAGATCCCCCTCGAGGCGTTCGAGGCGGCGGGCTATGCGCATTGCGTGGCGCGCGGGCAAAAGGGCTATAACGGCGTGGCGATCCTTTCGAAGCAGCCCCTTGAAGATGCCGGATCGCTCGATCTCGCGTCGCTGGGCCATGCGCGGCACGTGGCCGCCCGTCTGGAAAACGGGGTCGTGATTCACAATCACTACGTGCCCGCGGGCGGCGACGTGCCTGACCGCAAGAAGAACGAGAAGTTCGACCAGAAGCTGCGCTACCTCACCGAGATGCGCGAGATGTGGGAGGCCGAGACGCCCGCGAAGTCGATCCTCGTGGGCGATCTCAACATCGCGCCGCGGGAGGACGATGTCTGGAGCCACAAGCAGCTCCTGAAGGTGGTCTCGCACACGCCCATCGAGGTGGAGCACATGGAGGCCGCGCGGGAGGCGGGCGGCTGGGTCGATGTCACGCGCGCTGACATCCCCGAGGGGCAGCTCTACAGCTGGTGGTCCTACCGTTCGCCCAACTGGTCCGAGAGCGACAAGGGCCGCAGGCTCGATCATGTCTGGGCCACCCCCGACATCGCGGGGGCGGCCTCTGGCTCCCGCATCCTGCGCGACGTGCGCGGGTGGGAGCAGCCCTCCGATCACGCGCCGGTTTTCGCGACCTTCGATCTCTGACCCGAAAAAAGAAAACGGGGCCCGCGATGGGCCCCGTCTGTGTCTGTCGGGAAAGGATCAGTCCTCCCAGAAGGCTTCCTGCCAGCCCATGTCAGGGATCTCCTCCACGATTTCGAAGGCCATCGTATCGGTGAAGCTGCGCCCATGGCGGTCGGTGACCATCACCGTGAGGCTGTGGATGCCAGCGGGCAGATCCGAGGGAAGCTCCACCGTCCACAGATGCTGAGAGGAGTTCGTCCAGAGCCAGCTGTCGAGAGGGCCAGCCGCGCCTTCCCAGATCGAACCCTGGAACATCTCGTAGCCATTATTGCCCGTGGCCGAGGCCATGGCACGCCGCGTGTCCGAGAACTGTCGGAAGATGGCGTAGGGGTCCGAGGCCTCGATGGAGCGGAGCTTTGCCTCGCCCTCGCCCGCCTGGGTGCGCGTGGCCAAGAAGCCCTGCCCGCCATTGATGAAGAGCATGACCTCGCTTTCGGTCGTGCCGTTCCAGACGTTGACGACCGCCCGCGTGCCGCCCTCGAGGTCCGCACGGGTGAGCATGTTCACGTCGCCCATGTCGTTGAGGCTCACGGGCGGCATCACGTCGCCGCGGTTCCCCCCGTAGAGCTCCACGTAGTCGACGAGGCTCTGCGCCCAGTCGCGGTAGCGCGGGGAGTTGAAGGAGACGTGGAACTGTTCCTCGTGGGAGTGGGTGAAGGACTTGAAATCCTCGACGTAGTCCGAGCCGTCAAAAGAGATGGCGTAGAACCCGCGGGGGGAGCCCAGCCGCTGGTTCGCTCCCGGCACGAGATCGTCGTTGAGGCTGCCCGACCACCAAGAGCCCGACAGCGCGCCGGTCACGATCTGGTGGAAGGGCGCGGGGCCCACCCCGGTATTCTCTTCCCAGCCCTCGTAGTATTCCCCGGTCAGGATATTCTCGGTCGTGTGCGTGTGGCCCGAGAGGCCGAGCACGGGCCGGTCGCCCAGCACCGCCACCAGATCGGCGAGGTTATCCGTCTGGTGCTTGGCAGCGGTGTTGTCCGTGAAGGTCTGGAACGGGATATGCGCGTTGAGGACGATGAGCTTGTCCTCGGGTACGTTGGCCAGGTCGTTGGCCAGCCACTCCAGCTGCCGCCCGGTGACGATACCATTGTAGGTGGGGCGTGCATCGGCCGCGCAGAACGGGTGCGGGTCGACGCCGTTGCAGGGGTAGCGCACGTTATCGAGCGTCACGAAATGCACGTTGCCGATGTCGAAGGAGTAGTATTCCGGCCCCCATTCGCGACGGAACGTGTCGAAGGAATGCTGGTCGTCCTCGGCGTCGAAATCGAGGTCGTGGTTTCCGGCCACGTAGTATTGCGGCGTGTCGCCCACGGCGATGATCTGCTTGAAGCGAGGGTAGAGCGACAGGTCATCGCCCATCACGTCGCCTTCGAAGAGCAGGCATTCGGTGTCGCTGTTATCGCGCGCGGCCAGCATGTGCCCGGCGGTCTCGCGGACATAGGACACCTGCATGTTGAAGTAGGGCTGCGCGTCGCCGAACACGAGGCACTCGAACGCGGCCCGGTCGCTGTCATCCTCCACCAGTGGGAAGTTGATGGCTGCGGGCATGGGTCCCGTGGGCTCGATCCCGCCAAAGCGCAGATCGGGGGAGCCCGCGACCTTGTGGATGTAGTTGAACTGCGGAACGAGGAATTCGTCCACCGGCGCGGCGTAGCCCGCGGGCTTCGTGATGAAAAGGTTCATGTCGTCGTAGATCGGCAGCTCATAGGTGCCGTCCTCGCCCGTCGTGGCGACCTCGCGCCCATTCGAAACCATGACACCGGCGATGCCGGTCTCGCCCGCGTCGAGCATGCTGTTGCGATTGGCATCGAGGAAGACGGTGCCGCGGGCGGCGTCCGCTTCTCCTGCGATCGTCTCGACGCTTCCGACATAGGAGGTGTCCTTGGCCAACGCGCTCGTGCTCAGCAGCACGGCAAGGGGGGCAAGGTATAGAAATTTGAAAGTCATGGCGCTCTCCAGCTTCACTATCTGCGTGGCAGCGAGTCTGAGCGCGCTTGGTAACTTGCTCGCATAAGGCGAGTGAATTTTTGCATACATATTTATGACAGCGCACGCTTATCCGCGCGTCCGCAGCGCGTGACGCCTGCGGTCATCAGGGCAGTCGCACCTCCGCCTCGGACCTGCCCCGTCGGATATGGTCGAAGACCACGGTCTGGGTCGGCACGGTCCCTTGGTAGCGTGACACGAAGGTGCGGTAGATGCCGAACTTCATCGTGGGCGCCACGTTTCGCACGAGATTGCGGCCTCTGTGCTGGTGGACGAGGCGATCCCCCACCCAGACATTGATCTTGCCATTTGCCCCGGTGGACCAGACGGCTTCCACCTTGATGTCGAGCCAGCGGTTTCGGCTTTGGCCTGCGCGCACGATCACCTTGTCCACGAGCGGCTTCGGGGGGTTCATGTCATCGGTCTGCGGATTGGTGGGGTCGGACTGGATGAGAACGAGCCCCTCCTGGTAGAGGTTGAGGCCAAGCGTGACTTCACCCGACCCGCTGATGTCCTGAAACTGAAGCAGGTTCGTATTGGCAGGGTCGATGGGCGGCGTGGAGGCGGGGATCAGGATCGACACCGCGTACCATTCGGGCCGGTCGAGCGCGACATTGCCGCGATCACGGATCTCAGAGCGTTCGCGATCTTTGGCACAATCGTTGAAGCCACCCGGCGAGCGGCCGCACTGACCATCAGCCACACGGAACACCAAGGCCGTATCGCCCTCCCTGACGGGGGAAGAGATCGTCTGGGGTTTGTTGTTACGGATTGTGTGCTCGACGCGAAGGCCCGCGATGTCCTGAGCAGCGGCTGACGCAGCCATGAGTGCCACTCCGAACGCGAGCGACAAGCCTCTGATAAGATACATAAAAACTCCCTCGATTTGGGGGACGGTAGCGTAGCGCTGGCGCCCGCGTCAAAGGTCGAAATCGAGAATACGCTGCGACACAGGTGCGCTCAGTGCAGGTCGCGCCCTGAAAGGAGGGGCTTCGCCGTCTTTCCGTGCCGCGCGACGAGGCGCTTCTGGCGTCTGCCCGGGGGAATGGGGGCCGCGGGCGGGGCGTGCTCCATGAGATCGGGAAAGAGCGCTGTGAGCTCGGCCCGGGCTGCTGGGCTCACCGCCCGCAGGGCCTCGCGCCCCGTGAAGAGGCTCTCGGAGGGGGCGCCCTCGGCATAGACGATATCGTGCTGGTCGAGCAGGAAATGCACGTATTCCACTTCCGTGCAGTCCGTGTCGATCTCGATGCCCGGCAGCCCCACGAGGTGGATCGCGGCGACAAGCACCGAGGGCGTGTCGAACATGCGCTGCGCAATGGGGGAGGAGACGAGCACCCGGTGCTGGCGCGAAACGCGGAGCGTGCGATGAGGGAGACCGCAGCCCAGCGCCCCCGGCCCGATCTTCACCGGGCGCAGCTTCGGATTGGCCTCGAGATGGGCGCGGGACAGCCGGCGCCGGGCGATCCAGCGGATGGGCCGCGGCACGCCACTCTGCGTCTGGACGAAATCGCCGGAGCCGAGCGCCTCCACCGTGGTGACCTCGCCCCCGGGGAGCTCGATGCGGGTGCCCGCGGTGAAGCACACGACGACGGAGCCGTCATCCGAGAGGTCCACGTCGTTGCTGTAGATATCGTCCTCGCCGCTCGAGTAGTCCGGATCGAAGACGAAGGCCTCCCATCCCGGGCGGTCGGACACGTCATCGGGATCCACGAGCTGGAGCGTGTTGCCCGGCGTGTAGACGTCGCCGAGGCTGTCGCTGTCGGCGTCGAACCCACGGGACACGATCGCGCCCACGTAGTCGTTGTCGATGGTGACGTGGCTGATGCGGAAATACTGGCCGGTGTCCTCGTCGAACGCGATGAAGGAGTAATCCGTCTCGATGCGCGTACCGGCCGCGTAGGTTTCGCCGCCAATGGTAACGGAGGCTGCGAGGGTGGAGTTATTGTCATCGCCGAGGACGTCGCCCTCGATGGTGACGCGGGCATCACCAAAGCTGTCGAAGGATATGCGCGCGCCCTCCTCCGCCTCGCCGCCGTTGGTCTCGTTGCCGGGATTGGTCTCTAGGGCCAGCTCGTCTTCGTCTTCGTCCTCATCTTCATCTTCGTCCTCGTCCTCGTCTCCGAGGCCGTCATTGATGTTGTCTGGGGTGACGATCAGGAAGGTCAGTGGCATGGCGCGCTCCCGGCGACTCAACTCAAGGTAGCGTGATGGGCGGTCGGCGCACGTCCACCTCTGTCGGCGAAGATGGGCTCGGATGGCCGATGCCCGCCTAAAATGCGCAGGATTGTCCTAAATTTTGAAACGCGGTGGTTCCCCACTCGCGCCAATGCCCTGGTTTCGCCCCAGCCCTTCACTTTCAGGCGGCCCGCGCGCATATGTGCCGCGACACACCAACATGACGGAGCCGGACATGCTCGAGCTCAACGCAGGCCCCGAAGCGGGCGATCTCATCAAGGACGGAACGGAAGCCACCTTCATGGCCGACGTCGTCGAAGCCTCCGAGGAGGTGCCCGTCATCGTGGATTTCTGGGCCACGTGGTGCGGCCCCTGCAAGACGCTGACCCCGGCCCTCGAAGCGGCGGTGACGAAGGCGAAGGGCGCGGTGAAGCTCGTCAAGGTAGATGTCGACCAGAACCAGGCCATCGCCGCGCAGCTGCGCATCCAGTCGATCCCCACGGTCTACGCCTTCTACAAGGGCCAGCCCATCGACGGCTTCCAGGGCGCGCTGCCGCCCTCGGAGGTGGACGCCTTCATCGAGAAGGTCGCGCAGGCCGCGGGCGGCAGCGCCGATGGCGGGCTCTCGGACGCGGTGGCCGCCGCCGAAGAGATGCTCGAGGAAGGCGCGGCCGTGGACGCGGCGCAGACTTTCGCCGCGATCCTTGAGGAAGACGGGGCCAATGCTCCGGCCTATGGCGGGCTCGTTCGGGCCCATCTCGCGCTGGGCGATCTCGAGCAGGCGGAGGCGATTCTGAACGGCGCGCCTGCCGAGATCAGCGACGCCGCCGAGCTCGAGGCGGCCCGCGCGCAGCTCGAGCTTGCGCGGCAGGCGGCCGGGGCGGGCCCCGTGGCGGAGCTGCGCTCGGCCGTGGAGGCCAATCCCGAGGATCATCAGGCGCGCTTTGACCTCGCGCAGGCCATGCATGCCACCGGCGATGCCGCGGGGGCCGTGGACGAGCTCCTCGAGCTCTTCCGCCGCGACCGCGAGTGGAACGATGGCGCCGCCAAGGCGCAGCTTTTCACGATCTTCGATGCGCTCAAGCCCAACGACCCCGTCGTTCTGAATGGGCGGCGTCGGCTTTCTTCCATGATATTTGTCTGAGGTGCCTCAGGCACTACGATCAAAGCATGGCTTGGACTGGCGACCTCCCCGACACGATCCCGATCTTTCCGCTGCCGGGGGCGTTGCTCCTGCCACGGTCCCGGCTGCCCCTGCACCTCTTCGAGCCTCGCTACCTCGCCATGCTCGAGGATTGCCTCAAGACACGGCACAGGCTCATCGGGATGATCGCTCCCTACGAGAGCCCGGGCGGCGAAAAGCTCCATACCATCGGCTGTGCAGGGCGCGTGAGCGCGTTCTCCGAGACAGACGATGGCCGCTACATGATCACGCTCGCGGGCATCTCGCGCTTCCGCGTGAAGGAGGAGGTCTCCGGCTTCACGCCCTACCGGCGCTGCGAGGTGGACTGGTCGGGATTTGACCGCGACATCGGTCCTGCCGAGAAGGACGGCCATTTCGAACGCAAAGAGTTCATGGAGCTCCTGCGGCGCTATTTCGCCTCCCAGAGCCTCTCGACCGACTGGGAGAGCCTGCAGGAGGCCGAGGACGAGCTCCTCGTCAATTCGCTCTCCATGCTCTGCCCCTTCGAGCCCGAGGAAAAGCAGGCGCTGCTCGAGGCACCCTCCCTCGGCACCCGCCGCGAGACCCTTGTCACGCTCATCGAATACGCGCTCCGCGGCGGGCAGGCCGACGAGGTCATGCAGTGACCGTCGCCTTCGATCGCAAGATGCTCGAAGTGCTCGTCTGCCCGCAAACCCGCCAGCGCCTGAGCTACGACGCCGAGGCGCAGGAGCTTATCTCCAAGGCCGCGCACCTGGCCTTCCCCATCCGCGACGGGATCCCCGTGCTCTTGGTGGACGAGGCGCGTCAGCTCGACTGACGGCGCGTGCGGGTGGACCGGGATCGAGGGGCCAGCCCCTCAAACTCCCCGAGGTACCCAGCACAAAGAAACCGGGATCGGCGCTCGGCCTCGCCTTCTTTGTGCCCGTACATCCGCCGGAGGCCGGTCCCGCTAGATCGGTTCGCCGCGAAGCAGCTTCGGAAGATCCCCTGTCAGACCCGCCGCCTCCCGCATGAAGCCGCGGCGCAGGCCGGGCAGCGCGTTGACCGCGCCCATCCCGAGATCGCGCAGCGCCCGCAGGCCGGGGCGGTCATTGGAGAAGAGCCGGTTGAAGCTGTCGGTGGCCAGCGCGAGCGTCGCGGTGTCGAAGCGCCGCCAGCGCTGGTAGCGCGCGAGGACGGCGCCGCTGCCGATGTCTTCGCCGCGGGCGCGGGCCTCCGAGAGGACCTCGGTGAGGGCCGCGACGTCGCGCATGCCCGCGTTGAGGCCCTGGCCCGCGATGGGGTGGATGCCGTGGGCGGCGTCCCCCACGAGGGCCACGCGGTCGGCGACGAAGCTCTTCGCGAGTGAGAGGTTGAGCGGGTAGGTGAAGCGGTCGCCTGCCAGCGACACCGCGCCGAGGAAATCGCCGAAGCGCGGGCGGAGAACGGCGAGGTAGGCCGCGTCATCCATCTCCGCGATGGCCCGAGCGCGGGCCTCGGCCTCGGTCCAGACGACGCCCACGCGATTCTCGGTGAGGGGCAGGATCGCCAACGGGCCCTCGGGGAGGAAGAGCTGGTGCGCGACGCCGCCATGGGGCTTTTCCACGTGGAGCGCGCAGACGAGGGAAGTCTGCCCGTAGGGCCAGGCCATCCGGCCGATCCCGGCACGCTGGGCCGTTCCCGAACCGCGCCCGTCGCAGCCGATGAGAAGGGGCGCGCTGAGGGTCTTGCCGTCTTCCAGCGCCACCTCCGCATGTCCGGGTGACACGCGCTGGTCCACGACGCGGGTCTTGGCGAGGTGGGTGAAACGCGGCTCTGCCGTCTCGGCCTCGAGGAGTGCGAGACGGGCGTGGCGGTCCTCGACCATGTAGCCCATGGGATCGGGCCCGATCTCGGCATGGTCGAAATGCATGAAGAAAGGGGCGGGCCGCTGCCCGGTGCGGCCGTCGCTGACCTTGATGGCGCGCATCGCCTCCGCATTGGGCGCGAGCGCCTCCCAGAGCCCCAGCTGCCCCAGCATCCGTGTCGTGGCGAGCGCCATGGCGTAGCTCCGCCCGTCGAAGCCGCGCTTTTTCCGCGTGGCTTTCGGGAGCGCGTCGAGGAGCGTCACGTCGAAGCCCTGCCGCGCGAGGGCGAGGGCGAGGGTGGAGCCGACGATGCCGCCGCCGGTGATGAGGATATCGCTTTGCACGGGATGAGATATGGCGAAGGATGGCGCGAAGTAAATGCGAGGGGCGGCGCGGAATGGACTGGCGCGACAAAACGGCGGCGGAGCAGGGCCGCGCGATCGGCACAGGCGCGCTCGATCCTGTGGAGCTCGCCGAGCTCTATCTGGAGGCGTCCGCCGCTCACCCCTTGCACGACAGGATCTATGCGCGCCTCACAGCGCCGCGGGCCCGCGCGGAAGCGGAGGCGGCGCGCGCCCGGGCCCGCACCGGCACGCGCCGCGGCCCGCTCGACGGGGTGCCGATCTCCTGGAAGGACTTGTTCGATACGGCGGGCGTGGTCACGGAGGCGGGCTCGGCCCTCCTCGAAGGTCGGGTACCCGCGCGGGACGCGGAGGTCCTGGCGGCGGCCACGGCACAGGGGCTCGTCTGCCTCGGCAAGACCCACATGTCGGAGCTGGCCTTTTCCGGGTTGGGCTACAATCCGATCACGGCCACATCGCCTTGCGTTCATGATCCGGACTGCGTGTCGGGCGGCTCTTCCTCCGGCGCGGCGGCCTCCGTGGCTCACGGGCTCGCAGCGGCAGGAATCGGCACCGATACCGGCGGCTCGGTGCGGATCCCCGCGGCATGGAACGATCTCGTGGGGCTCAAGACCACGGCCGGTCGGATTTCCAATGCAGGCCTCGTCCCGCTCTGCGCGCGGTTTGACACGGTGGGCCCTCTGACGCGCAGCGTGGAGGATGCCGCGCTCCTCCTCGCGGCGCTCGAAGGGCGGCGGCCCGCGGATTTGCTCGGCGCCGGGCTGTCTGGCGCGCGGCTCCTCGTGCTCGAGAGCATCGTCTTCGACGACATCGAGGAAGCGCCCGCTACCGCCTACGAGATGGCCGCTGCGCGGCTCTCGGCGACGGGGGCGGTTCTTGAGCGTGCGCCGTCGGTGGAGATTGAGGAGGCGTTTTCCTTTGCGCTCTCTCTCTACACGGCGGAGGCCTACGGTCTCTGGCGGGACGTGATAGAAGCCGCGCCGGAGAAGATGTTTCCCGAGATCCTCGAACGCTTCCGGCTCGGCGCGGGCGTCTCCGCGGCCGACTACGTGGCCGGCTGGGCGCGCCTCACGCGGCTCAGGCAGGCCTTCTTTGCCGCGACGGCGGGATACGACGCGGTCATCATGCCCTCCTGCCCGATCCTGCCGCCCCAGATCGCACGGCTTGGCACCGACCATGACTACTACGTCTCGCGCAATCTCTACACGCTGCGGAACACGCGCGTGGCCAACCTCATGGGCGCGGCGTCGCTGACCCTGCCCACCGGGGTGCCCTCTTGCGGGCTCATGCTGATGGTGCCGCCGATGCAGGAGGAGCGGCTCCTGAGGCTGGGCGCTGCGGCGGAACGGGCGCTGGCTGCGGCGTGAGCGCGGGAGTGTGGCCGATAGGGTGCATCGCCGTGGCGCTGCCGCGCGGCGCGCGACCTTTCATATGGACGGGTGAGTCCGTGCTGGGCTAGAACTCCTGCAATACGGGGCAAAAGACCCCGATCTGAGGCAGTAGTGATGACCCCCGAGAGGTACCGTTCCCTCCCTGATGCCACGTGGCCGCGTCTGCGGGCGCTGCTCGACGCCCATGCGCCGGGGGGCGTGCCTGTGAACATGACCATCGGGGAGCCGAAGCACCCGTTTCCCGACTGGCTGCCCGAAATGCTCGCCAGCCACAGTGCCGAATACGGGCGCTACCCAGACAATACCGGCCTGCCGGAGCTGCGCGCGGCGATCGCGGCTTGGATCGCGCGGCGCTACGGGGTGACTGTCGACCCCGACAGCCAAGTCATGGCCCTGAACGGGACGCGAGAGGGGCTCTTCAACGCCGCGCTTGCGCTCGCGCCCGATGCCGGGAGCGGGGCAAAGCCCGCGGTGCTGTTGCCCAATCCGTTCTATCCGGTCTACGGCATCGCGGCGCTCTCGGTGGGGGCGGAGCCTATCTATGTGCCCGCCACGGCGGAGACGGGCCACCTGCCGGACTATGCCAGCCTGCCTGAAGAGGTGCTCAACCGGACCTCCATCGCCTATATCTGCTCGCCCGCGAACCCGCAGGGCCGTGTGGCCACGCCCGACTATTGGAATGACCTTCTGGCCCTCGCGGAGCGCTACGATTTCCGCATCTTTTCAGACGAATGCTACTCCGAGATCTACCGCCACGCGCCGCCGCCGGGCGGGCTGGAGATGGCCGCCGCCCACGGCGCAGATCCTGAGCGTGTCACCGTTTTCCATTCGCTCTCGAAGCGGTCGAACCTGCCGGGCCTGCGCTCGGGCTTCGTGGCGGGCGGGCCACGCTCGATGACAGAGATCAAGCGGATGCGCGCGCTGGCGGGCGCGCCCCTGCCCAATCCGGTGCAGCGTGTGAGCGCCGCGGTTTGGGCCGATGAAGACCACGTGGTCGAGAACCGCCGCCAATATTCGGACAAATTTCAACAAGCTGACCACATTTTCGCCGAGATTGAGGGCTACGACAGCCCCGAGGCCGGCTTTTTCCTCTGGCTCCGCGTGGGCGGGGGCGAAGCGTTCGCAGAAGCGCTGTGGAAGGACACCGGCGTGCGCACCCTGCCGGGGGCGTATTTGAGCAGAGACGTCCGGGGCATGAACCCCGGCGCTGATTACATCAGGGTGGCGCTCGTGGCCCCCATGGAAGAGACGATCCGCGGCCTCACCACGCTGCGGGACTTTCTCGTGACTACAGGACGAGGCTGACGACATGGCGTATCAGACCCAGGGGCGTGACCCGCTACTTGACCAAGGCATGCAGGAGGCGCTTGAGCGCCGGGGCCGGGAGCTTCTCGGCGTGCTTCTGGCGGCAGTGGGACTCGCGGCCGCGGTGATGATCCTGACCTATTCGCCCGATGATCCGAACTGGATGGTGGCCACAGATGCGCCGGTCCAGAACTGGCTCGGGCGCACCGGGGCCACGGTGGCGGCGCCGCTCTTCATGATTGTGGGCTGGGGCGCGCTCGGCCTTGCGGTGCTCTTCATGGTCTGGGGCGCACGTTTCACGCTTGATCTCGGGCGCGAGCGCGCCTTCAGCCGGCTGATCTTCGCGCCCATCGCCGTGGCGCTCATGGCGATCTACGCCGCGACGCTGGCCCCGCCGGCTGATTGGGGGCATTCCTTCGGGCTTGGCGGCCTTTTCGGGGACACGGTCCTGCTCATGGTGTTGCAGATCGTGCCGTGGTCTGCGGCGCTGGGCGCAAAACTCATCTCCTTTGTCGCGGCGCTTCTCATGCTCTCCCTCACCGCCTTCGTGCTGGGCTTCACGTGGAACGAGCTCTACCGGCTGTCGCGCTGGATGCTCGTGGGCCTCGTTCTGCTTTATGCTTATGCCATGCGGGTCCTCGGGCGGGGCGCGCAGATTTCCTACGAGAAGAGCCTCGCTGCCGCGCAGGCCTATCAGGCGACCCGTGCCGCGCGCCGCGAGGATGCAGCCGCGAACGAGGAGCTCTGGGCCCAGCACATGGGGGCCGTGGGCGAGGCCGAGGCCGATGCCACCGCCGAGGAGCGCGCGCGCGTGGCGCAGGTCATCCGTCAGAAGCTCGCAGGCCAGGTGGCCGCGCCGCAGCAGGCTGCGGGCGCTCTCGCAGAGCCGAGCCATGGGGCCGCGGCCCCCGCGCCCAAGCCCGCGGAACGGGCCGGTGGCCTCCGCGCCTTTCTGCCGCCGCTCACCCGCCGGGAGCCGCTTGCCGCCGCTCCCGCCGAGATGCCCGAGCCCGAGCTCGTGACCCCGGCCCCCTTCGAGGCCGCCGTGCCGTCCGTCTCCGAGGATCGGGTGCGCTCGAAGATCGCCAAGGCGATCCGCACCCGCGGGCGCGAGGCCACCGACCGCACGATGAAGCTCGAGCCAGAGGCGTCTGTCTCCCAGCTGCTCCGCGCCGAGCCGCAGCTGACGCGGGGCCCGGTGTCGGCCGCACCGCCCGCGCCGGTCATGTTCAACGACGATGAAGACGAGAACATCTTCGACGATTTCGATGATGGCGCGGCCTTCGATGCCATGGAGGGTGAGGCCCTCGCGATCCCCACGCCCGAGCCCAAGCGCGTCGTCCAGCACGCAACGAAGAAGCCGGTAAAGCCGTCGACCCGCGCGCGGCAGGAGGCGCAGCCCAAGCTCGCCTTCGCCGAGGACAAGCCGGACTACGAGCACCCGCCGCTCTCGCTCCTGATGAACCCGGACAAGGTGGAGCGTCATCACCTGAGCGACGAGGCGCTCGAGGAGAATGCGCGCATGCTCGAGAACGTGCTCGATGACTACGGTGTGAAGGGCGAGATTGTGAGCGTGCGCCCTGGCCCCGTGGTCACGATGTACGAGCTGGAGCCCGCGCCGGGCCTCAAGGCCTCCCGCGTCATTGGCCTCGCCGACGATATCGCCCGCTCGATGTCCGCGCTTTCCGCGCGGGTCTCCACCGTGCCGGGCCGGAGCGTCATCGGGATCGAACTGCCGAACGAGAAGCGCGAGATGGTCGCGCTCCGCGAGATCCTGTCTGGCCGCGATTTCGGCGACACGAACATGCGCCTGCCGCTGGCGCTGGGCAAGGATATTGGCGGCGACCCCATCGTGGCGAACCTCGCCAAGATGCCCCACCTCCTGATCGCGGGCACCACGGGCTCCGGTAAGTCCGTGGCGATCAACACCATGATCCTAAGCCTCCTCTACAAGCTCACGCCCGAGGAATGCCGCCTCATCATGATCGACCCGAAGATGCTGGAACTCAGTGTCTATGACGGCATCCCGCATCTCCTCTCTCCCGTGGTGACGGACCCCAAGAAGGCGGTCGTCGCTTTGAAGTGGGTCGTGGGCGAGATGGAGGACCGCTACCGCAAGATGTCCAAGATGGGCGTGCGCAATATCGAGGGCTACAATTCCCGCGTGGCCGACGCGCTCTCAAAGGACGAGATGTTCACGCGGACGGTGCAGACAGGCTTTGACGATGATACGGGCGAGCCGGTCTGGGAGACCGAGGAAATGCAGCCCGAGAAGCTGCCCTACATCGTCGTCATCGTGGACGAGATGGCCGACCTCATGATGGTCGCCGGCAAGGAGATCGAGGCCTGTATCCAGCGCCTGGCGCAGATGGCGCGGGCCTCCGGCATTCACCTCATCATGGCCACACAGCGGCCCTCCGTCGATGTCATCACAGGCACGATCAAGGCGAACTTCCCGACGAGGATCTCCTTCCAGGTGACGTCCAAGGTCGACAGCCGCACGATCCTCGGCGAGCAGGGCGCCGAGCAGCTCCTGGGCATGGGCGACATGCTTTACATGGCCGGCGGTGCGAAGATCACCCGCGTCCACGGGCCGTTCTGCTCCGATGAGGAGGTCGAAGAGATCGTGACCTATCTCAAGGCCTACGGCCCGCCTGATTACGTGGGCGGCGTGGTCGAAGGGCCCGCGGAGGAAAAAGAGAACGACATCGACCTCGTGCTCGGGCTTGCGGGCGGGATCGGCGGCAACACCGACAGCGAGGATGCGCTCTACGACCAGGCCGTGGCGATCGTCATCAAGGACCGGAAGTGCTCGACCTCCTACATCCAGCGCAAGCTCGCCATCGGCTACAACAAGGCCGCGCGCCTCGTGGAGCAGATGGAAGACGAGGGGGTCGTCAGCCCAGCCAACCACGTCGGCAAACGCGAAATCCTCGTCCCCGAGCAAGGCTGATCGGCGCGTTCACGCGGCTGCTATCGCCTAGCACTCGGCAATGACGTCTGGTGGGCTTATGTACGCATGGCCCACCGATGAGAGGTTCGAGATGACACTGACCCGCAGAGCTTTCGGCGCCGCCGCGCTGGCCTTCGCCGCGCTGCCCGTCCGGGCGCAGGAAATCCCGCTTTCGGAGCTCAGCGCCTATCTCAACGGGCTCACCACGGCCACGGGCGCCTTCACGCAAGTCACCGAGGCGGGCGACGTGAGCACGGGGACGATTTACATCAAGCGGCCCGGGCGGGTGCGGTTCGAGTATGATCCGCCCGAACGTGCCATGGTGATCGCGGCAGGCGGGCAGCTCGCCATCTTCGATCCCCGCTCCGACGAGCCCACGCGCTACCCGCTGAACCAGACGCCGCTCTCGATCATACTGGCGCGGGACGTGGATCTCGCGCGGGCGAACATGGTCACCGGCGTCAGGAGCGACGGGCAGACAACGACCGTGCGCGCGCAAGACCCCGACAATCCGGAATACGGGTCCATCGACCTCGTCTTCACGGCCAATCCCGTGGAGCTGCGCCAGTGGGTGATCCGAGACGGCAATGGCGCGGAGACCACCGTGATCCTCGGCGCGCTCGAGACCGGCGGGCGTGTGCGGGACCGGCTTTTCAACATCGTGACCGAGGCCCGTCTCTGGGCACAATGACGGCCCCGCGCGCCCAAGACTTTTCGAAAAGTCTTACAAGGGTTTTCGAAAACCCTTCGCAAAAGTCTTCGAAGACTTTTGGCGCACGCAGGTAGACCGCGGCTCAGATCTTGCGGCAGGCCTGAAGCTGGCTGTGGTAAAGCACCGAGCGGTCGCCTACCTCCCGTGCCACGCGCATCAGCCAGGGCTTGCTCCGATAACTGCCGCGGCGATAGCCGGTGCGGCCATCGTGGTAGGCGAGGTACTGGTTCGTGGCGTCGTTGAGCGGAATGCCGAGCTCCTGATGCGATTTGGCCATGTACCAGCCCATGAAATCGGCGGCGTGGCGGATGTTGTCTCGTCGGGAGCGGAAGCCCCCCTCCTGGTCGCGGTACTCGTCCCACGTGCCGTCGAGGGCCTGCGAATAGCCGAACGCGCTCGACTGGCGTCCCACGGGGATGATGCCTAGCCGGTACCGGAACGGGGTCTTCGCGTCCGAGATGAACTTCGATTCCTGGTAGATCGTCGCCATCTGCACGGCGACCGGCACGCCCCATTTGCGCTCCGCGGCCTTGAAGGCGCGCAGGTAGCCGGAGCGCTGATCGAGGATCGAACAGGCGTTGTCGAGGTTGCGCGGTGCCTCGCCTGACCCTCCGCCGGCGCAGCTCGCCAGAAAGGTCATCAGAATCAATGCGCGGAGGGATCTGCTCATCTGCCTCACTCGCTTATTGGTTTTTCGGTACTCTACCGCATTCGCCCCAGTGGCGAAATCACGATTTGGCGGGATCAGAGGACGAGCGCGAGGAGGAGCGGGAGCGTGACGACGGAAACGGCGGTGGTCAGCACCACAAGGCCCGCCACTGGCGCGGCGTCGGCTCCGTATTTCTCGGCGATGAGGTAGCTCGTGACGGCGGCGGGGGCCGCGAATTGCAGCACGAGGATCCCGAAGGCCACGGGCGGGAGTGCGAAGATGATCCCGATCACCACGGCGGCCCCGCTGCAGAGGCCGAGCTTGAGCGCCGCCATCACCGCCGCGCGCCCGATATTGCCCGGCGAGATGCGCGCGATGGCCACACCCAGCGTGATCAGCATGAGCGGGATGCCAAGCTGACCCACGAGGCGGAGTGTGTTGGTGACAACGTCTGGCGTCTCCCATCCCTGCCAAAGAAAGAGCGCGCCGAGAAGCGTCGCACCCACCATGGGCTCCCTGACTAGGGTGAGCGGATTGGAGGACCGTGTGACGAGCCAGAGACCGATGGTGAACGCAAACACCGTGCTGACGGCGAAGACCACAACGGCATATCCCAGCCCCTCGTCCCCGAAGGCGAAAAAGGCGAGCGGCAGCCCGATATTGCCGGTATTCGACATCACGAGCGGTGCGTGCCAGGTGCGCGGATCGAGCCGCCCGAGTGTCACGACGGCGAGCATGACAAGCGTGAGCGCGGCATAGGTGACGATGGCCGCCACGGTGAGCTGTGTGAGCGCGGCGGGCGCGATCTCGGTCTCCATCAGCGCCACGAAGATGAGCGCGGGGATGCCGAGCGTCATCGCGAGGCGGGTCACGAATTCGACCCGATACTCTAGCCCGAGCTTCACCCAGGCAAAGCCGATGCCCGCCAAGGCGAAGACGGGCGCCACAATTTCGAGCACTGTCAGGGCGAGGTTCACACAGTGTTTCCTTTGATATTTCTAGAGAATCGCCGACACCCAAGGCAGTGGTAGGGGCTGTAATGTTTAAGACGCGCGCGAAATATCACCTGGGCCAAGTCGTCCGGCACCGCAAGCATCCGTTCCGTGGAGTGATTTTCGACGTCGACGCCGAATTTGCGAATACCGAAGAATGGTACGAGTCCATTCCCGAAGATTCGAGACCTCCGAAAGAACAACCCTTCTACCATCTCCTCGCCGAGAACGATCAAAGCTACTACGTGGCCTACGTCTCCGAGCAGAATCTGGTGGCCGATTACTCGGGGCGGCCGGTGGACCATCCCGATATCGGCGATCTTTTCGGACCCTTCGAAGACGGCGGGTACCCGCTGCAATTCCAGCTGAACTGAGCCTCGCGCAAGCCGATTTCCCGGCGCGGAGCGCTCAATAGCCGAGCGCGCAGCCGTCTTTCCGCGGATCAGACGCGCCGATGAGGACCCCGTCCGCCCCGATCTCGATGGCCTGTGCGCCGCCGATTGCCGTGGCCGGGATCGTCACCGCGTGGCCCATGTCGGAGAGTTCCGCGCGGACCGCATCGGAGTAGCCGCGCTCCACCTTGAGCGCGCCTTGATCCGCGAATGAGCGGGGCGCATCGATGGCTGATTGCGCATCCAGGTCGAAATCAACAAGGTTCGTGACGAAACGCGCATGTCCTGTGGCCTGATAGGGCCCACCCATGACGCCAAAGGGCATCGTCACGCTTCCGTTTCTGCGCAGCATGCCCGGGATGATCGTGTGCATCGGGCGCTTGCCGGGGCCCGCCTCGTTGGGGTGGCCGGCTTCGAGCGTGAACCCCGCGCCCCTGTTCTGGAAGAGGATCCCGAAGCGGTCGGAGGCGATGCCGGATCCGAAGCTGTGAAAGATCGAGTAGATCAGGCTCACGCTCATGCCGCTCGCGTCCGCGGTGGTGATGTAGATGGTATCCTTGTGGACCGCTTCCGAGAGCGGCGCGGGATCGGCCATCGCGCGCTTGGGATCGATGAGCCCGGCGAGCCGGGCGGCCGTCTCCTCAGACAGCATATGCTCCAGCCGGGCGGTGTGGTCGGGATCGGCGAGGAGCCGGTTGCGCGCATCGTAGGCAAGCCGCGTCGCTTCCGCCTCGATATGGACGCGCGCCGCGCCCCACGGATCCATGCGCGCGAGGTCAAAATGCTTGAGCATGTTGAGGAGCAGGATCGCCGTTGCACCCTGCCCATTGGGCGGATGCTCCACGAGCTCGAGATCCCCGTACTGGCCGGAAATGGGCTGCGTGTAGTCGGGCGTATTGGCGGCGAAGTCCTCCAGCGCGTGCACGCCGCCCAGCGCGCGGAGGCTGGCGACCATGTCTTCGGCCACCTCTCCCTCGTAGAAGCCCGCACGGCCATCGGCGGCCACGCGGCGCAGGACCTCCGCCTGCATGGGGGATTTGAAGACGCGCCCGGCGGTGAAGGGCGCGCCGTCGTCGGAATATCCGGGCAGGCCCGATGGCTGAAGGTTGCCCACGGCCGCGGCCCAGTCGAATGCGACGCGGGGCGCCACGGGGATGCCCGCCTCGGCGTAGTAGATCGCGGGGGCGAGGATCGAGGCGAGGCCGATCTTGCCGTGGTCTTCCGACAGGCGGCAGATCGCGTCGACCGCACCGGGGATGGTCACGGCTGCCGGGTCGTAGGGGGGCACGGTACCGTGGCCCGCATCGCGCAGCGCCTTTGCCGAAAGCGCGGCGGGCGCGCGGCCAGAGCCATTCAGGGCGATGATGTCCGCCTCGCGCGAGGGCGCGACGAGGGCGAAGAGATCGCCACCGATCCCCGTCATCTGCGGCTCGCATATGCCGAGCAGCACGGCCCCTGCCAAGGCCGCGTCCACCGCGTTTCCACCTGATTCCATGATCTGAACGGCGACCTTGGCCGCGAGCGGATGGGATGTCGCGCACATGCCATTCGTGGCGTAGACCGCGGACCGGCCGGGCAGGTGGAAATCGCGCATGGGCAGCGCCCCCTTCGGAATTTTCTCGCGAGCGCAGACCTAAAGCGGTCGTCCGGAAGCGCAATGGCAAACGACGTGCACCGGCGCAGGGGCGCTGTGAGCCGCTTTTGGGGCCGGGAGGCCGCTTGGAAGGGGAAAAACCCCGGCGTCGCGTTCTGGGTGGGGGCTATGACACACGACGCCGGGGTGAAGCTCTTAGCAGCTACGCCCTTAGGATTGACGTCGGATCGGGCCGCTCAAGCGGAGGGATGGTGGCAGAATCGGGGCAAAGCGCTCCGCGCGAGAAACAAAGTGTCTTCGTCCGTTCCCCTTGTCATTCCGGGCGTCCGAGAGGGTGCCAGGCAGCCTGGGAGAACCGACGGTGCGCCGTCACCCCGGCCCAGCGCCGAGAGTCATGCGGAAGGTCAGGTGGTTTGCCTCCCCGCGCCGTTCGTAGCAGAGATCCTTCGCGAGCTCCCCGATGAGAAACCAGCCAAAGCCGCCCTCGGGCAAGTCCTGCACGGGTACGTCGAGGTTGGCGGGCATTCCCAGTGGCGTCTGCCCGCCGGGCATGGGCTTGCCGAAATCCTGCAGTGCGATCGAGATGCCTCCGGGGACGTAGCTGAGATCGAGCTCGATGCGCCCATCACCAGCCTCTTCGTAGGCATGTTCGGCCACGTTGTTGAGCACCTCGGCGAGCACGAGCTCCACCGTCCCGCGCTCCTCGGGGAGGAAATCGCGCCCCGCCATGTCCGACATCAGCATCTCCAGCGAGGAGCGGACCTCGAAACTGTCCGAGAGGCACCGAACGCGGATGGTGTTCTCGTCGGTTTCCACCTCGATCATCGAGGGACCTCAGGAGGCGCGCGCCGGGACGGCGGCGGTCACATCGGCGTGGATCTCGAAGATCGTGTCCATGCGGGTGAGTTTGAAGACCTTGGCGACCACGGGCGTAAGCCCCGCGAGCTCCAGCCTGTGCGCGCCGTTCAGGAGCTTTTTGGCTGCCACCACGGCGCCGAGGCCCGAACTGTCGATGAAATTGACGCCGGACAGATCGAGCACCACGCGCTCCGGCCCGCCCTCTGTCGCGGCGCGCAGGGCATCCTTGAACTGGATCGCCACCGCCGCGTCGATGCGCGTGTCGATGACCTCAACGATGCGCGTCTGGCCGATATCGCGTGTGCGCACTTCCATGGACTGCCCTTCCTGTCGCCCTCTCGAGAGGCTACGCAGGAAGGATTACCAAACCGTTTGACTACGAAGGGGGCGCTGCCATGCGCGATGTCTACATCACCGGGGCCAAGAGAACGCCCATGGGCGGGCTGCAGGGCGCGCTCAGCTCGGCGCCAGCGGCAGTGCTCGGCGGGGCTGCGATCAAGGCCGCGATGACGGGCGCGCCGGTGGACGAGGTCATCATGGGCTGCGTGCTTCCAGCCGGGCAGGGACAGGCCCCCGCGCGGCAGGCGGCCTTTGCCGCGGGTCTGGGTGAGGAGGTGCCTGCAACCACGGTCAACAAGATGTGCGGCTCCGGCATGAAGGCCGTGATGCTGGCGCACGACCAGATCGCGCTGGGCCACGCGGAGCGCATCATCGCTGGCGGAATGGAGAGCATGAGCCGCGCGCCGTATCTCCTGCCCAAGATGCGCGGCGGGGCGCGGCTGGGCCACGGGCAGGTGATGGATTCGATGTTCCTCGACGGGCTCGAGGACGCCTACGAGCCCGGTCGCCTCATGGGCACGTTCGCAGAGGATTGCGCGGAGGCCTATCAGTTCACCCGCGAGGCGCAGGACGGCTACGCGCTCACCTCGCTCGAGCGAGCCCTGGCGGCGCAGGGCGCGGGCACGCTTGCCGCTGAAATCACGGAGGTGGAGGTGCCCGCGCGGAAGGGCGCCCTGACCGTGGGCGAGGATGAGCAACCAAAGACCGCGCGCCCCGACAAGATCCCCCAGCTGAAGCCCGCCTTCCGCGAGGGCGGGACGGTGACGGCGGCCAATTCCTCCAGCATCAGCGACGGCGCGGCGGCGCTCGAGCTCTCCGCCGACGGGGCGGGCGCCCGGGCGCGCATCGTAGGCCACGCCTCCCACGCCCAGGCGCCCGGCCTCTTCACTACGGCGCCCGTGCCCGCCGCGCAAAAGCTTCTCGAGCGGATCGGCTGGCGCGTGGGCGACGTGGATTTCTGGGAGGTGAACGAGGCCTTCGCCGTCGTGCCCATGGCCTTCATGAAAGAGATGGGGCTCGGCCACGACTTAGTGAACATCCATGGCGGGGCCTGCGCGCTGGGCCATCCCATCGGAGCCTCGGGCGCGCGCATCCTCGTGACGCTGCTCAACGCGCTCGAGGTGACGGGCGGGCGGCGCGGGGTGGCCGCGATCTGCATCGGCGGGGGTGAGTCGACGGCCATCGCCGTGGAGCGCGTCTGATGGACGGCGCGGCGGAGGGGCTGGAAGGTCATGACGGGCTCGGCGGGCTCGAGGCCCGCATCGCCGCGCTCACGGAAGGCGAGACCGACGTCATCGCGCTCATGGCCACGGTGGCCTGCGAGGTGCACCGGAGTGACGCGCGCTTTGACTGGACGGGCTTTTACCGCGTCGTGGCGCCGGAGCTCCTGAAGATCGGGCCCTACCAGGGCGGCCATGGCTGCCTTACGATCCCCTTCGCGCGCGGGGTCTGCGGCGCGGCGGCCCGCGAGCGGCGGGTGCAGCTCGTGCCCGATGTGGAGGCCTTCCCCGGCCACATCGCCTGCGCGTCGAGCACGCGCTCGGAGCTCGTGCTCCCGGTCTTTGCGGGCGACGGTTCCCTGCTCGGGGTCTTCGACATCGACAGCGACCAGCCCGCCGCCTTTACCGAAGCCGATGCGGAGCTCCTGATACGGATCCTCGAAGCGACCTTTCGCGCGGTGCCGACGGCCCCCGCCTAGGGCGCGCACCCGGCGCTGCCGTGAAATTTCGCTTGAAAATTTCACGGCAGCGGGGCCTGATATTTCGAGCATGCGAGGCGCGCCGTGAACACACAAGCCAGCACGACCTTTTCCCTCGGGGCCGATCTTCGCGCCCTCCGGAAGGCGCGTGGGCTGACGCTGCAGGATCTCGCGGAGCGGCTCGAGCGCTCTGTGGGGTGGCTGAGCCAGGTGGAGCGCGATCTCTCTGAGCCCTCCGTGAGCGATCTGAGGCAGCTTGCCGCGGCGCTCGACGTCTCTGTTTCCTCGCTCTTCCGCTCTGACGCCATGGCCGCCGACGATGCGGGCCGGGTAGTGCGCGCTGCCGCGCGGCGGCCCATCGGCTCCCGGGAGGCTGGATTGACGGAAGAGCTCCTGTCGCCTGACCTCACCGACGATTTCGAGATGGTGCGCTCGGTCTTCGAGCCGGGCTCGGCGCTCGCCGTGCCCGTGAGCCGCCCCACACAAGAGGTGGGATACATCATCGAAGGCCAGCTCGATCTCTGGATCGACGGCGCATTGCACAAGCTGCGTGCCGGGGACAGCTTCCGCATACGCGGCGAGAGCTTCCGCTGGGCCAACCCCCATGACACCGCCTGCGTCGCGATCTGGGTGATCGCGCCCCCGGTCTATTGAATTGAGCCCGCGGCCCGCGCCCGCCGCGCCACGAAAGGAGAACCGACATGTCTGACCTGCCCAGCACGGCCCGCGTGGTCATCATCGGAGGAGGCGTCGTGGGCGTCTCTGGCCTCTATCACCTGGCCAAGATGGGCTGGAGCGATTGCGTGCTCCTCGAGAAGAACGAACTCACGGCAGGCAGCACATGGCATGCCGCGGGGAACTGCCCCTCGTTCTCCACCTCCTGGGCGGTGATGAACATGCAGCGCTATTCGCTGTCGCTTTATGCCGGTCTCGCGGAAGAGGTCGACTACCCGATGAACTACCACGTCACGGGCTCCATCCGGCTCGCGCATTCCAAGGAGCGGATGCAGGAATTCGAGCGCGCCGTGGGCATGGGCCGCTACCAGGGCATGGATCTTCATATGATGACCAATGCCGAGATGAAGGAAGCCTATCCCTTTATGGAGACCCACGACCTCGCGGGCGGCATGTGGGACCCCGACGATGGCGATATCGACCCAGCCCAGCTCACGCAGGCGCTGGCCAAAGGCGCGCGCGAGATGGGCGCGAAAATCGCACGGTTCTGCCCCGCGACGGGCGTGCGTCGCGAGGGCGATGAATGGGTCGTTGAGACGGAAAAAGGCGAGATCCGCTGTGAATTCGTTGTGAACGCTGCGGGATATTACGCTCAGCGGGTGGGCGAATGGTTCAAGCCCTATGGCGGGCGCACGGTGCCCATGGCGGTGATGAGCCACCAGTATTTCCTCACCGAGGAAATCCCGGCGCTCAAGGAATGGACGGAGGCCAACGGCCGCAAGATCCCGCTCCTGCGCGACGTCGATAGCTCCTACTACCTCCGGCAGGACAAGAACGGGCTCAACCTCGGCCCCTACGAGAGGAATTGCAAGGCGCACTGGATCACGCCTGACGATCCAATGCCCGACGATTTCTCCTTCCAGCTCTACCCCGACGATCTCGAGCGGCTGGAATGGTACATCGAGGATGCCATGGCGCGCGTGCCGATCCTCGGCGAAGGCGGCGTGGGCCGCAACATCAACGGCCCCATCCCCTACGCGCCGGACGGGCTGCCGCTCGTCGGGCCGATGCCCGGCGTGAAGAATGCTTTCGAGGCCTGCGTCTTCACTTTCGGGATCACGCAGGGCGGCGGCGCGGGCAAGGTGCTCGCCGAATGGATCGTCGAGGGCGAGACCGAGTGGGACATGTGGGCCGTCGATCCGCGCCGCTACACCGACCACACGGATCGCGACTACTGCATCGAGAAGGCCATGGAGGTCTATGGCCACGAATACGGCATGCACTTCCCCTACAAGGAATGGCCGGCGGGGCGGGGGCGCAAGCTTTCCACGCTGCATTCCCGGCTCGAGGCCGCAGGCGCGCAATTCGGCGCCTACAATGGCTGGGAGCGGGCGAACTGGTTTGCCAAAGAGGGCGACGACACTTCGCTCGAGGCGACCGAGACCTGGAGCCGCAATGGCCCGTGGGAGCCGCGCATCCGCGAGGAATGCGAGGCCGTGCGCGACCAATGCGGGATGCTGCCCATTACCGGGTTCTCGCGCTTCAAGGTCGAGGGGCCTGGCGCGCGCGACTTCGTCGATGGCCTTACCGCCTCGCGCCTGCCGAAGCCCGGCCGCGTATCGCTGGCGTACTTCCCGGATTCGCGCGGCCGCATCCTGACCGAGACTTCGGTCATGGTTCATGGAGAGGACGATGTGGGCCTCATCACCGCGGCCACGGCGCAATGGCACGACGCGGAAATTTTCTCGCGCCAGGCGCCGGAGGGGATCACCGTGACCGACCACACGAAGGAGGTCGAGTGTCTCCTCGTGACCGGTCCCAAGGCCCGCGAGATTCTCGCGCCGCTCTGCGAGGGGCACGACCTCTCGGCCTCCTGGCTCTCGGTGAGCTTCGAGGGCACTGTGGCGGGGCAGGAAGCTGCGCTTATCCGCGTTTCCTTCGCCGGCGAGCTCGGCTGGGAAATCCACGCCGCCCCCGAAGCCATGCCCGCGATCTGGGACGCTCTCTACGCCGCAGGCGTGAAGCCCTTTGGAATGTATGCCCTGAATTCCATGCGCATCGAAAAGGGCTACCGCGCGTGGAAAGGTGATCTGAGCACCGACTACACGCTGCTTGAAGGCGGTCTCGACCGGTTCACAAAGCTCGACAAGCCGCAGGACTTCCCGGGCAAGGCAGCGCTGCTCAACGAAAAGCAGCAAGGCTCGAAGAAGAGCTTCGTCACGCTTAAGGTCGAGGCGAACGGCCACGATGCGCCCAACATGTCGACGCTGTGGTCGGGCGATGAGATCGTCGGGGAGACGACGTCCGGCGCGTGGGGCTACCGCGTGGGGCATTCGGTGGCGCTCGGCATGCTCAGGACCGATCTGGCTGTCGAAGGCACGGAGCTTGAGGTCGATATCTTCGGCGAGAAGTTCCGCGCGACGGTGCAGCCGGACGGCCCGCTCTGGGACCCTGACAACAGCCGCCTGCGCGCATGATCGATGCGGGCGTCAAAGCTCTGATTGCCGCGTTCCCGCTCGGGTTCACGGCGACGGTGACGCCCGAGGGCGCGCCCGCCGTGGCACCCAAGGGGACGTTCCTCGTGCTGGATGACGCTACGTTGGGCTTTGCCGATATCCGCTCGCCGGGGACGCTGCGCAATCTGCGGGCCAACCCGGCCTGTGAGATCAATTTCATCGATATTCTGAAGCGAAAGGGCGCGCGGCTTGCCGGGCGCGCGCGGATCGTGCCCAAGGGCGAGGCGGAGTACGACGCGCTCCTGCCCTGTTGGCACGCGGTCTGGCCCGATCTCAGCCACCGCATGCGGGCCTTCGTTCTGGTTGATATTTTCTCGGTCGCCACATATCGCACCCCACCCTACGACGACGGTGCAACGGAGGAAGAGATGGTGGCGATGTACAAGACGAAGTTCGCGGAGATGTACCCATGAGAGCGCCACGAATCTTTGCAAAAATTCGTGTCCGCGGCGGGGTCAGTCCATGGGCGTGATGATCCTCGACGGCGGCATGGGCCAGGAGCTCGTGAAGCGCGCGGGCAAGGCGACCTCGCTTTGGTCGGTGCAGGCCCTGATCGACAATCCGGGCCTCGTGCGGCAGGTCCATGACGAGTTCTTCGCGGCCGGTGCGCAGGTCGCCACGACCAACACCTATTCCGTGCGCCCTAACCGGATGAAGCACCACGGCATCTCCGAGCGCTACGAGGAGCTGCAGGTCCTTGCGTGCCGCATCGCCATGGAGGCACGCGATGCCCATGGCGGGGGGCTCGTGCTCGGTGGCATGTCGCCCCTCGGCTTCTCCTATCGGCCGGAGCAGGCGCCGCCCGCCGAGGAGGCGGCGCGGACCTTCGCGGAGATGTGCGAGCTCCAGAAGCCCTACGTGGATGCCTACATCCTCGAAACCATGGGTGGCGTGGAAGAGGCGCGCGGCGCGCTCATGGGCTGCTCGGGCAAGGGGAAGCCCGTCTGGCTCGCGGTGAGCGTGTCGGATGCGGATGGCACGAAGCTGCGCTCGGGCGAAGCGGTGACGGATATCCTGCCATTAGTAGACGAATTTGGACCTGACGCGCTCCTCATCAATTGCGCGCGGCCTGAAGCCGTGACTGTCGCCGTCGAGATGTTGCGCGAGACGAAGGTCAAGCTCGGCGCTTATGCCAACGGCTTCACCGGCATCGTGGACGCCTTCAACAGCGACAACGCCACGGTGGATCTCTTGTCTGCGCGCACGGATCTCGGCCCCGCCGCCTATCTCGAGCATGCGAAGGCTTGGGCCGCGCTCGGTGCCACGCTCATCGGCGGCTGCTGCGAAGTGGGCCCCGATCATATCGCAGCCCTTTCGGCGCATTTCAAAGGAGACTGAGCAATGACCCCGCCCTCCCATGCACGTGTCGTAATCATCGGGGGCGGGGTCATCGGGTGTTCGGTGGCCTACCATCTCACGAAGCTTGGCTGGCAGGACGTGGTGCTGCTCGAGCGCAAATCGCTCACCTCCGGCACGACGTGGCATGCGGCGGGGCTCATCGCGCAACTGCGGGCCTCGGCCAACATGACCCGCCTCGCCAAGTATTCGCAGGAGCTCTACGGCGCACTCGAGGAGGAGACGGGCGTGGCCACCGGCTTCAAGCGCTGCGGGTCGATCACCGTCGCCCTCACCGAGGAACGGCGGGAGGAGATCAACCGCCAGGCCGCCATGGCGCGCGCCTTTGGCGTGGAGGTCGAAGAAATCAGCCCCGCGGAGGTGAAGGAGAAATACGCCCATCTCGACATCGCGGGCGTCACGGGCGGCGTATGGCTCCCCCTCGACGGGCAGGGTGACCCGGCCAACATTGCCCATGCTCTCGCCAAGGGCGCCCGGCAGCGTGGCGCGACGGTGCTCGAGCGGACGAGGGCCGTGGACGTGCGCCGCGAGGGGCGCCGTATCACCGGCGTGTCCTGGGCCAATGAAGCGGGCGAACAGGGCGAAATCGCCTGCGAGCACGTGGTCAATTGCGGGGGCATGTGGGGCCGCGACGTGGGGCGGATGCTCGGCACGAACGTGCCCCTACAGGCCTGCGAGCATTTCTACATCGTCACCGAGGCCATCGCGGGCCTCACCCAGATGCCCGTGCTGCGCGTGCCGGATGAATGCGCCTACTACAAGGAAGACGCGGGCAAGATGCTCCTCGGCGCGTTCGAGCCGGAGGCCAAGCCCTGGGGGCCGATTCCGAACGATTTCGAGTTCGATCAGCTGCCCGAGGATTTCGACCATTTCGAGCCCATCCTCGAACAGGCCGTGGCGCGCATGCCCATGCTTGTGGAGGCGGGCATCCACACGTTCTTCAACGGGCCCGAGAGCTTCACGCCCGACGACGCATACCACCTCGGCCTTTGCCCGGAGATGGACAATGTCTGGGTGGCGGCGGGCTTCAATTCCATCGGCATCCAGTCCGCGGGCGGCGCGGGCATGGCGCTCGCGCAATGGATGGAAGCGGGCGAGAAGCCCTTCGATCTGGGCGACGTGGACATCTCCCGCATGGAGCCCTTCCAGGGCAACAAGACCTACCTTTGGGAGCGGTCGCGGGAGACGCTGGGCCTCCTTTACGCGGACCACTTCCCCTATCTCCAGAAGCGCACGGCGCGGGGCGTGCGTCGCTCGCCGTTTCACGCACAGCTCGCCGATCGCGGCGCGGTCTTCGGCGAGCTGGCGGGCTGGGAGCGGGCAAACTGGTTCGCGCGCGGCTCCCAGGAGGCGGAGTACAAGTATAGCTGGAAGCGGCAGAACTTCTTCGAGAACGTCCGCGAGGAGCACATGGCCATCCGCGAGGGTGTGGGCATGTATGACATGTCCTCTTTCGGGAAGATCCGCGTGGAGGGGCCTGATGCGGTGGCCTTCCTAAACTACGTGGCCGGCGGGCAGTATGACGTGCCGGTGGGTAGAATCGTCTATTCGCAGTTCCTGAACTCACGCGGGGGGATCGAGGCGGATGTGACGATCACCCGGCTCTCAGAGACTGCCTTCCTCGTGGTGACGCCCGCGGCCACCCGGCTCGCCGATCAGACCTGGATGGAGCGGCACCGGGGCGATTTCCTCGTCGTCATCACGGATGTCACGCCCGCCGAGGGCGTGCTCGCTGTCATGGGGCCGAAATCGCGGGATCTGCTTTCTTCCGTGTCGCCCGCTGATTTCTCCAATGACACCAACCCCTTCGGCACGGCGCAGGAGATCGAGATCGGCATGGGCCTCGCGCGGGCCCACCGCGTGACCTATGTGGGGGAGCTCGGCTGGGAGGTCTATGTCTCCGCCGATATGGCCGCTCATGTCTTCGAGACGCTCGCGGAGGCGGGCGAGGATCACGGGCTTAAGCTCTGCGGCATGCACATGATGGATACCTGCCGGATCGAGAAGGGCTTCCGCCATTTCGGCCATGACATCACCGCCGAGGATCACGTGCTGGAAGCTGGGCTGGGCTTTGCCGTGAAGCGCGACAAGCCCGATTTCATCGGGCGCGAGGCCGTGCTGCGAAAGCGGGAGGCAGGGCTCGAGAAGCGGCTTCTCCAGTTCAAGCTCACCGATCCCGAGCCGCTCCTCTACCACAACGAGCCGGTGCTCCGGGACGGGGTGATCGTGGGCTTCCTGACCTCCGGGAGCTACGGGCATGCGCTAGGCGGGGCCATGGGGATGGGCTACGTGCCCTGCGCGGGGGAGACGGCCGACGACGTGCTCGCCTCCACCTACGAGATCGATGTCATGGGCGCACGCGTGCGGGCAGAGGCCTCGCTGAAGCCGCTCTACGATCCGATGGGCGCGCGGGCGAAGGCCTGAAACAGCGGGCGCGCTCTGCCCCGGACTTGATCCGGGGCATTTTCCGTTTTCCTCGATGGCATGATTTTCTCCCGTCAGCTACAGTTCCCTTGTTGGTGAAGGCCCCGGGTCAGGCCCGAGGAGGGGAGAGACGGCTTCCGCGCCCTACACGAAGGGCGTAAGGGCATCACATGACCGAGAACCGCGACACGCCCGAAGGCCTCGCCTTTGCCCTCGGAGCCTTCGGGCTCTGGGGCTTCCTTCCGCTCTACCTGAAATGGCTGGAGCATGTGCCTGCCGTGGAGGTGGTGGCGCATCGCGTCATCTGGTCGGTCCCGGTGGCGGGCGCGGTGCTCATCGCGCTCGGGCGGACGGACACGCTGCGCGCCGCGCTCCGTGATCCCCGGGCGCTCGGAATGGCGGCGGTGACGGCGGCGCTCATTTCCACGAACTGGGCCGTCTACGTCTATGCCATCGCAAGCGAGCAGGCCGTTCAGGCTGCGCTCGGCTACTACATCAACCCGCTCTTTTCCGTCCTCCTCGGCGCGCTCCTCTTGGGCGAGCGGCTCGACGGGCTGCAATGGGCGGCGATCGGGCTCGCCGGCATCGCCGTCGCCGTGCTCACGGTGGATGCGGGCGAGGTGCCGATCATCGGCCTCGCGCTGATGCTCACCTTCGGCTTCTACGCGCTGGCCAAGAAGCAGCTGCCCATCGGGCCGAACCAGGGCTTTCTCCTCGAGGTGCTGATCCTGACGCCCCCCGCGCTGGCCTATATCGCGTGGCTCGAAGGCACCGGCGCGGGCAGCTTTGCTGCCGCGCCCTGGCTTCTCCTCGGCTGCGGGCTCGTCACGGCAGTCCCACTCATGCTCTACGCCAACGGCGCCAAGCGGCTGAAGCTCTCGACCATCGGGATGCTGCAATACCTCGCGCCGACGATGATCCTGATCATCGCCGTGGTGATCTTTGGCGAGCCCTTCGGGACCGCCCGCGCGGTGGCCTTCCCGATGATCTGGGCCGCGCTTGCCCTTTATTCGATCTCGCTCTTCAGGCAGGTGCGCCGTGCCCGCCCTTGAGGATCCCTACAATCCGCCCAGCGACCCGCTCACGATCCTGCACCTCGACCATGAGCTTCTGGCCGTGGACAAGCCCGCCGGGCTTCTCAGCGTCCCGGGGAAGGGCGCGCACCTTGCGGACTGTCTTCTGAGCCGTCTGGAGGCGACCTATCCCGGCGTCCGGCTCGTGCACCGGCTCGACCGCGACACCTCCGGCGTCATGATCTTTGCGCTTTCGGCCCTCGCCCAGCGCCACCTGGGGCTGCAATTCGAGAAGCGGCAGGTGCGGAAGGTCTATCTCGCCGAGGTGGCCGGGCGGCTCGAGGGGCAGGGCGTCATCGATGCGCCCATCACCGTCGATTGGCCGAACCGCCCGCGCCAGAAGATCGACGCTGGGGAAGGCCGCGCGGCGCTCACCGAGTGGCGCGCCAAGAGCCCTGGCGAGACGACCCGCGTGGAGCTGCGCCCGCAGACCGGCCGCTCCCACCAGTTGCGGCTGCACATGGAGCATATCGGGCACCCGATTCTCGGCGATGTCTTTTACGGCACGGAGGAGACGCGCCAGAGCCGCCCGCGGCTCATGCTCCACGCCTGGAAACTGAGCCTCCGGCATCCCGACGGGGGCGAACGCCTCGAATTTCGGGCGCAACCGCCCTTCTAGTCGTCGGGCATCGGCGGAAAAGCGAGCACGGGCGCGGGCGTGCCACGATTTCTTTTCGCCTCCCGTCCCCGCGCCCTTAGGTTCGCGATGTAGGGTGACACATCCGGCATGTGTGGCGTGGGTGAAGACGGGCGAGGCGAATGGCGAAGACGCATGTCGACGCGCGAGCAATCTGTGAGGAGCTCGCGGCCCGCAGTGCCGAGGCGCTGCTTTCCAAGGATTTCGAGAGCTTCCTCTCGATGACCCAAGTGCCCACGACCGTGGAAACCTTCGACGGACGTCGGCAACTGCGCACGCGCGCGGAAGTGAAAGAAACCTTCGAAGGCGTTTGCGACCACTACGCAAGGATCGGCGCGACCGACATCGTGCGCAGCGTGATCGCCGCCGAATATGTGGACGGTACAATCAGGGGCACGCTCGAGTGCCGCGTGCTCGCAGGGCAGATCCTCGTGCGCGCGCCGTTTGTGATCTACTCCACCTATGTGGAGGAAGACGGGGCCTGGAAGGTGGCCGAGAGCAGCTATGTCTGCGACGACGCCCCGTCCTACACGCGTGCATTGAGCCATGGCCCCGGTGCGCGGCCCACGGCATCGGAGTAATCCAGTGGATCAGCAGCCGCTGATCGCCTTCACCTCCTGGAATTCCTCGATCCCGAAGAGCCCGCCCTCGCGGCCATTGCCGGATTGCTTCATCCCACCGAAGGGCGAGCCGCGGCCGAAGCCCTTGCCGTTCGTTTCGATCATGCCCGCGCGGAGCTTGCGCGCCATGCGCAGGCGGAGGTCGTCATCGCTGGTCTGGACGTAGTTCGTCAGGCCATAGGGCGTGTCATTGGCGATGCGCACCGCCTCTTCCTCGGTGTCGAAAGGGATGATGGACAGGACCGGGCCAAAGATTTCCTCGCGCGCGATGGTCATGTCGTTCGTCACATCGGCGAAGACGGTGGGGCGCACGTAATAGCCGCGGTTGAGCCCGTCCGGGCGTCCCATGCCGCCGGCAACGAGACGGGCGCCTTCGTCGACGCCCGCCTGGATGAGGCCCTGGATCTTGTCGAACTGCGTCTCCGAGACGACGGGGCCGATATGGCGGCCTTCCTCTGAGCCAGCGGCGACCTTGGTGGCTTCCGCGGTCTCCGCGGCCTGTTCCACAGCCTCGTCGTAGCGCGCGCGCTCGACGAGCATGCGCGTGGGCGCGTTGCAGCTCTGGCCGGAATTGTTGAAGCAGTGGCGCGCGCCTCGGATGACGGCCTTTTCATCGGCATCCGCGAAGATGACATTCGCGCCTTTTCCGCCAAGCTCGAGGCTCACGCGCTTGAGGTTCGACACCGAAGCGGCGGTGATCAGCCGCCCGGCCCGCGTCGACCCGGTGAAGGAGATCATGTCCACATCCATGTGCTCGGAGAGCTGCGTGCCGACGCCCGGCCCATCGCCATTGACCATGTTGTAGACGCCCGCAGGGCAGCCGGCCTCATGCATGATCTCGGAGAAGACATAGGAAGAGAGTGGCGCGATCTCGGAGGGCTTGAGGACCATGGTGCAGCCCGCCGCGATGGCGGGGATGACCTTCAGCGTCACCTGGTTCATAGGCCAGTTCCACGGCGTGATCATGCCGACGACGCCGATGGGCTCCCGGTGGATGCGCTCGCCAGATTTCTCGCTGCGCACGCTCTCCCATTCGATGGCCTCGAAGGCTTCGAGAAATCCCTTGATGTGCCAGGTGCCCGAGGTGGTCTGGCTGGCGCGGGCCATGTCGATGGGCGCGCCCATCTCGAGCGAGATCGCGCGCGACATGTCCTCGGCGCGGGCCTCGTAGGCGGCGAAGATCGCCTCGATGAGGTCCTTGCGCTCGGCGGGGCTGGTTTGTGACCAGCTCTCGAAGGCGGCACGCGCCGCTGCGACGGCGGCATTCGTATCGGCCGCGTCGCCCAGCGAGATGACGGCGCATTGCTCTTCGGTGGAGGGATCGATGACGGCGAAATCGTTGGGCGCGGCCGGATCGACCCACGCGCCATTGATGTAGAATTGACGGTTCTCGATCATGGGACGGCCTCCGCTGGCGTGGTTTGGGCCAGAGTTGTCCCGCCGCCGAGGCATCGTCAAGGCCGCGCGTTCCAGCGTGGCGCGCGGGAGAGGAAACCGTCCCTATATCTCGCGGGGGCCTCTACAAAATTCGGCCCAGAGCTTAGTTTGCATGTTGAACATTCACGAGGTTTTTTCCGATGACCCTGCGCATCAACGACACGATCCCCGATCTCAAGCTCACCACCGACAAGGGCGAGATCGCGCTCCACGATTGGGTGGGCGACAGCTGGGCGATCATCTTCTCGCACCCCAAGGATTTCACCCCGGTCTGCACGACCGAGTTCTCCGCCGTCGCCAAGCTGGCCGAGGAATGGGCCAAGCGCGACACGAAAGTGCTCGGCGTTTCCGTGGACGGCGTGGAAGATCACGTGAAGTGGAAGGCCGATATCGAGAGCCTCGAGGGCGCGAAGCCTGAATTTGCCATCGTGGCCGATGACGGCCTCGAGATGGCGAAGGCCTTTGACATGCTGCCCGCCGAGGCCGTGCTCCCCGATGGCCGCACGCCCGCCGACAGCGCCACAGTGCGCTCGGTCTTCATCGTGGGGCCGGACAAGAAGCTGAAGCTCTCCATGACGTACCCGATGACGGTGGGCCGCAATTTCTCAGAGATCCTGCGTGCCCTCGACGCTCTCCAAACGAGCGGCCGCGAAAACGTGGCGACGCCGGCGAACTGGTCGGTGGGCGACGACATCGTCGTGCCCGTCGCCGTAAGCGACGCCGACGCCATCGCGAAATACGGCGCCATCGAAACGCGCCTGCCCTACCTGCGGACAGCGAAACTCGCCTCCTGACCGTGCGGCGCCCTATCAGCGAGGCCAGCCATAGTAGCGGGTCATCGCTGATAGGGCTTTGTCGTTGCCTTCTCCGTAGAGATTGGCTCCCTTGAGGTTGGTCTCTTGGCTCCCGGGCCATTCGATTAAGTGGAATTGGCCTGCCAGTTTCGAAGCGTGGCGCCCCGCCAAGCGCGTCATGAAATAGAGCCAGACGTCGTCGGTCGTGGGTGCAAGTTCCGTAAACAAGTCCTCGCGCGTGACATCCTCGTGCAGCAGGTCTGCGCTGTAGGTCGCTCCTCCGCCGCTGGTCGGAAAAATCATGCTACCGCTAGTTGCCGCCGTCAAATAGCGGTCCCAATCAGCATAAGGTCGCGGTCTGCCGGACCAAGTGGAGCGGATGCGGTGGGCGCGGTGACATTGCACCGACTTTCCGTCATAGGCCGCCAGCAGTCGTTCCAGCCAGTCCTGCGGAAAGTAGAGATCATCGTCGGCGGCGATGAGCACTGCCTCGGGCCAAGCTTTCAGCGCGGGCACGATCTTCTTGTAGGACCGAAGCTCCGTACAGGTTTCGATCTTGAGGCCCAGCGCCTCCAACTCCGTGACCTTTTCGGGTACGAGGGCGCGGTCTTCGCGGGTCAACCACAGGGCGATAGCGTCCGGCCGCACCGTCTGCAACAGGAGTGACCGGAGTGTCAGGTGCAGCGTCGCGAAGCGCGCGGGGTATGAGGTCAGGGTGACGATGACCGGATGCGGCAAGGTGTGCATCGGGCTTTCGGGAAACTCCGACAGTGCCAGGGCGCCTAGGCGCGGGACCTCGACCTCCAGCGCGTGGCGGCGCGCGGCCTCCCGTGCCTGCTTGAAGTCACGGATATGGGCCTTGACTGCGCGGCGGCCGATCATTCTCCCGTCACCACTTCGTAAAGGTCCGAGCGGCGCCCGAGGAGCGCGTCGAAGCGGCCCAGGAGCCCACCCGATGTCCGCGCGATATCGGCCAGCGTCAGGCCCCGCGTGAAGGGCAGCGCCACGATCAGCGCCACTACCGCAAGGAGCTTGAACGGCACGATCACCAGCAGCGTCAGCGCCATCAGCCGGTTCTTCATCAGCTTGCGGTGGAACGCGCTGGAGGATTGGTTACGCCCGCGCTTGAACTGGTAGCCCAACGACAGGCGGCCTGAAGGGATTTCCTCGTAGACGATGGCTTTGTGCGACCAGGCTGTTTTCAGGCCCTTCTCTCTGACCTCGGCGTAGAACTTCGCGTCGGTGCCACCGGTGAAGCGCATCTTTTCGTCGAACCAGAGGCCATGGTCACGGAAGAGCCCAGTCCGCGCGAGCCAGTTGCTGGTCACGATCGTGACCCCATCAGTGCCTCCTTGACGGGTCTTGGCGCAGGCGCGATTTTCCTTCCGCCGGAAGCGTTGCTCCAGTGAGCCGAAGATCATCCGCTCTGTCAGGCTAGGATCGGCGAGGCCAAGCTCCACGCGCACGGGGCCGCCTATAAGTTCGGCACCGGTCTCGCGGTGGGTGCGGACCAATTCAACGAGCCACTCACTGTCGACGCGTTCATCGTCATCGACGAAGGCGAGGAGGTCCGCGCCAGATTCCAGCGCTTCCCGCGCGGCGCGATTACGCGCGAACGGGATGCCAAGTTCGGTTTCGTGCACGTACTTTAGCGCTAGCCCATTGGCGAAGGTCGAGCACGCTTCCACCACCAAGAGAGATTTGGGAGAGTCGTCGTTTTCGACAACTAAACACTGCGCGTCAATGTTGGGCGGTAGGGCCATGTTCGACCAGCTGAAAAGGAGCTTCTTGAGCATCTCGGGCCGCTCGCGCGTCAGTGTGGCGACGACGACCTTCAGGTGCTTTTCCCTTTCCATAACTCGCTGTATCAGTCCGAAAATAGGCGCCGCAAGGAGGAAGGGAGTTCTGTGACTGTCCCTCGTTCTGCATCCAGTCCGGACTTGTCATTGATCATACCGACTTACAGGTCGTGGGATGCGCTGGAGCTGTGCCTCGATTGCCTCGCTCGCCAAGACTTCGACCCTGCGCGCTACGAAGTTATCGTGGTTAACAACGATCCTGACGACCCCGTGCCGGACAACCTTCCGAGGAACGCGCCCTTGCGTGTCATTTCAGAGGCACGGCCTGGGTCTTACGCGGCGCGCAATGCTGGCATCCGCGCTGCCAGAGCCGATGTCCTGTTTTTCACTGATGCCGATTGCCGACCCCATTCTGATTACCTGTCGACCGGCTGGGCAGTTGTTGAAGACCATCCAGACACCTTCCGCTTCGCTGGTGGGATCGAGCTGGTGCCTCAGGGGGACGAGTGGACGCCCTCTGAGCTTTACGATCGGATCAAAAGCCTCGATCAGGCCCGCTACGCCAGCCAGAATCGAGCCGCGACGGCGAACGTGTTCATGCGACGCGCAGCTTTCGAGATGGTGGGCCTTTTCGACGAGACGCGCCTGTCTGGCGGTGACATGGAATGGGCCGAGCGGGCGACGACGGCTGGCCTGGCACTGCGTTTTGCGCCTGACGTCAAAGTCGATCATCCGGCGCGCGCGTCCTTTGAGGACAACCTGACTAAAGCCCGGCGTCTTCTGGGGGGGCGCATCGCTGCCGCCTCCGGGCCGGGGCGGCTTGCCTTTTATTTGCCGCCGCTCAGGCGGCTTTTGCCCTCTGTGGGGATCCGCCGCCTTATGGCGCGCGAAAGCGGCATCAGCGTCGACAAAAAGCGAGCAGTCATCGCAGAGCACAACCGGATCCGCCGCGCGCTAATCTGGGAACAGCTGCGCCTGACTTGGCTGCGCACAGAAAAAGAGCGCCGATAGTGGCTAACTTCGGCGCTCTTTGATCTTGCTTTGGTCCTATTTGGAACCGCACCCTACGGCAGCCGATCTAGGCAACGGCTGCGCGAGAAGGGCAATCAGGCTTCTTCTTCTTTCTTGGCGGGCTCGCCGGTCTCCTGGTCGACGACCTTCATGGAGAGGCGGACCTTGCCGCGGTCGTCGAAGCCCAGGAGCTTCACCCAGACTTCCTGACCTTCCTTCAGAACATCGGAGGGATGGTTCAGGCGGCGGTTTTCGATCTGAGAGACATGCACGAGGCCGTCGCGCTTTCCGAAGAAGTTCACGAAAGCACCGAAGTCCACGATCTTGACGACCTTGCCCTTGTAGATCGCGCCCTCTTCGGGCTCGGCCACGATGGCGTGGATCATCTCGTAGGCTTTCTTGATCGCGTCGCCGTTGGGCGATGCGATCTTCACCACGCCGTCATCGTTGATGTCGACCTTGGCACCGGAGACTTCCACGATCTCGCGGATGACCTTGCCGCCCGATCCGATCACTTCGCGGATCTTGTCGGTGGGCACGTTCATCGTCTCGATGCGCGGGGCGTGGACGGAGAATTCCTGCGCGGACGTGATGGATTTCGCCATCTCGCCCAGGATGTGCATCCGGCCTTCCTTCGCCTGCGCCAGCGCGGCTTTCATGATCTCGGGCGTGATGCCAGCGACCTTGATGTCCATCTGGAGCGAGGTGATGCCGTTTTCCGTACCGGCGACCTTGAAGTCCATGTCGCCGAGGTGATCCTCGTCGCCGAGGATGTCCGTCAGGATGCCGTAGGAGCCGTCATCCTCGAGCACGAGGCCCATGGCCACACCGGCGACCGGTGCCTTGAGCGGCACACCCGCGTCCATCATCGAGAGCGACCCGCCACAGACCGAGGCCATGGAGGAGGAGCCGTTCGATTCCGTGATCTCGGAGACCACGCGGATCGTGTAGGGGAAGTCCGTTGCGGCGGGCAGCACGGCCTGAAGCGCGCGCCAGGCGAGCTTGCCGTGGCCGATCTCTCGGCGTCCCGGAGGGCCCACGCGGCCCGCTTCACCGACCGAGTAGGGCGGGAAGTTGTAGTGCAGCAGGAAGTTCGATTTGTAGGTGCCTTCGAGGGCGTCGATCATCTGCTCATCGTCGCCGGTGCCCAGCGTCGTGACCACGAGGCCCTGCGTTTCACCGCGCGTAAAGAGCGCGGAGCCGTGCGTCCGGGGCAGCATGCCCGTCTCGCAGACGATATCGCGCACTTCGTCGAGCTTGCGCCCGTCGATGCGGCGGCCGTTCTTCACGACGTCACCGCGAAGCACACCCGCTTCCAGCTTCTTGAGCGCGGAACCCAGGTTGCTGTCGGCCTGCTGCTCCTCGGAGAGCGCTGCCACGATGGCTTCCTTCGCGGCGGCCACGGCGGCGGTGCGCTCCTGCTTGTCGCCGATGGCGTAGGCGTCGCGCATCTGGCTCTCGCCCGCAGCATTCACGGCCTCGAAAAGCTCGGAGTAATCCGGCGGCTGGAAGTCGAACGGCTCTTTTGCGCATTCCTCTGCCAGGTCGATGATGAGATCGAGGACCGGCTGGATCGAGTCATGGGCGAAGGTCACGGCGCCGAGCATCTCTTCCTCGGTGAGCTCGTAGGCCTCGGATTCCACCATCATCACGGCGTCCTTGGTGCCCGCGACGACGAGGTCGAGCCGCTGCTCGGGGTTTTCGCGGAGCTTCGTCATGTCGTCGACGGTGGGGTTCAAGACGTAGTCGCCGTCCTCGAAGCCCACACGCGCACCGGCGATCGGGCCCATGAAGGGCGCGCCGGAGATCGTCAGCGCCGCGGATGCCGCGATCATGGCGACGATGTCGGGGTCGTTGACGAGATCATGGGAGAGAACGGTGCACATCACGAGCACTTCGTTCTTGAAGCCCGGCACGAAGAGCGGGCGGATCGGACGGTCGATCAGGCGGGCCGTCAGCGTCTCCTTCTCCGTGGGCCGTGCCTCACGCTTGAAGAAGCCGCCGGGGATCTTGCCCGCGGCGTAGTATTTTTCCTGGTAATGGACGGTGAGCGGGAAGAAGCCTTGGCCTTCCTTCTCGGTCTTGGCGAAGGTGACGTTGGCCATGACGGAGGTCTCGCCCAGCGTGGCGATGACGGAACCGTCGGCCTGACGCGCGACCTTGCCGGTTTCCAGCGTGAGCGTTTCCTCACCCCACTGGATGCTTTTCTTGGTTTCGGTAAACATATGCGTATCCTGTCTGGAGGCGCTCCCGCGCGGTCGCGGGTCCTCCGTTTCAATGGCGGGCCCATCCCGCCGGCCCCTATTTCCTTTGCACAACGCCAGGGCCTTAGCGTTACGTCTCAGATGCGTGGCGCATACACGGTTTGGGCTGGAATGGAAAGCGGCGCTCCCCCCGCCGGTTGACCCTCGGCGGCGAGGTGTCACTTTCCGGGGCATGGCAGGGCTTTGGCGGCGATATCGGGGCGGGCTGGGGATCGGGGCGATCCTCCTCCTGGCCTTGCCGTTCTACGTGCATTCCGTGGGGCGGGGGCTCTCGCTCGGCTCGGCTGAGGAGCAGGCGGTGTCGCGGTTCATCAGCGCCGATGGCGCGGCGACGTTGAGCGTTTATGCGCACATGGTCGTGGGTGGCCTCCTGACGGCGCTGGCCCCGGTGCAGCTTTCCGGCGCTTTGCGACGCCGCTTTCCCCGCCTGCACCACTGGAACGGGCGGCTCGTCGCGGCCTTGGCGCTTGCGACCGGCCTCGCCGGGCTCTTCTACATCGCGCGGCAGGGCACCATCGGGGGGGCGTGGATGAGCGCGGGCTTTACGCTCTACGGAGCGCTCCTCGTACTGGCGGCTTTGCAGACAGTACGCTTCGCGGTGGCTCGAGATGCGCGGCACGCGGCCTGGGCGGGGCGGCTCGTGATCCTCGCGCTCGCCTCCTTCTTCTACCGGGTTCAGTACGGGCTCTGGGTGCTGGCCGTGGGCGAGGTGGGCATGGCCGAGGATTTCACGGGCGCGTTCGACAGGGCGATGGTCTTCGGGTTCTACCTGCCGTGGCTCGCGCTTTACGAGGCCGTGCGGCTATGGCGTGGGCGGCGGGCGGTGCCCGGCCTCGCCTAGAAGACGGCGTGGGCGCCGCGATCATCCGGCGCCGTGCCGCGGGCGAGCTGGCGGTAGTGATCGGCGAGCCTGTCCTGCCCGAATTCGGGCGTGGCGTCGGCGTCGTAGCGCTGGCCATCCCAGACGAGCATGGATTCGGTGGCGTAGTAGTGCCCGATGCGGGCGAGGGCGGCTTTCTCCTTCATGCCGAGCGCGCCGAGGATCGCAGCGATGCCCTTGAGGAGCCCCGGCGGGACGCTGCGCGTTCGGAAAGGGACGCCGAGCGCCTCGGCGAGGAGTTCGCCCTGCTCCCGCGCCGTCAGCGCGGGGCCCGGACCGCCGATGGGCAGGGTGTGGTTTTCCATGTTCGGGTCGGTCAGCGCCCGCACGATGTAGCGTGCAAGGTCGCGGTCGGAGATCGGCTTGCAGGCGGTGCGCGTCCCGTCTCCGAAGGTGAGAAACGGCTTGCCCGCGCGGAGGCGGTCGGCTTGTCCCGAGAGGGATTTGAAATAGGCCGTGGGGCGGATGATCGCGTAGCGGAGCCCGGAGGCTGCGAGCTTCTCCTCGAAGGCGCGCTTGGCGAACTGGAACGGGAGGCGGGGTCTTTGCACGCAGATCGCGGACAGGAGCACGAAGCGCGGCACGCCAGCCGCCTGCGCGGCCTCGAGCGCGCCGAGATTGAGATCGTGATCCACCGCCCAGGCATCGCGCGGCGTGCCGTTGCGCGATGCAATGCAGGAAATGACCGCCTCCTGCCCCTTGAGATCGAGCGTGGCGAGATCAGCGCGGCCCGGCGTGGCGACGTCATGCCCTGCTAGACGCAGCTCGGACTGGACCGCGCGCCCGATCGTGCCCGTGGCGCCGAGTAGGGTGACTTTCATGTCGACAGTCTAGGCGGGCAGGCGCGTGCGCGAAAGGTCTCACTCCGCGGGCGTCACCGGTGCCTTGCGGCGCGGATGCTTCGAGATGCCATAGGCCTTGCGCGCGGTCACGAGGCGCAGATCGTCCGGGTCCATGCCCATGGAGAGGATCGTCTGCGGGTCGTAGCGCTCCTTGGCGGCGCCGCGGTCATAGGGTGTTCCGAAGAGGCGATCAATCCAGCCCATGCCGAAGCTCACGTGAAAGGTCGCCTCGTGATCGGCGAAGTGGTGGCGCATGTGGCTCTCGGTGACCTTCCGGCCAAACCACCCCTTGGGCACGTTGAGATGGGAGAGCGTGTGGCAATACTCGTAGAACGCGAAGGCCGAGACAGATCCCACGAAGACCGCCACGGCGGGCCATAGCACCGCGTAGGGGAGCCCCACGAACGGCCACAGCACCAGCGCGTGGAGGGCCACCGACATCAGGCCGAAGCGCACCGCGTACCAATGATCATCACCGGTGAAGAATTCGGGATCCTTCGGGAACTCGTGGTGCCCGATATGGCTCCGGTAGAGCGCGTTGAACGTGCCCTGGTCGGTGGGCGGTTCGCGGTGCAGCAGGAAGCGGTGGATCAGGTATTCCACGAAGAACTGCATCACCACGCCGTAGACCAGCGCCAAAAGGAACCACGGCGTCCAGAACACCGCCATGGCCGCCACGCCCGAGAGCCAGAACGGCGCGAGGCGCTGGAGACCGCCCATGTGGATCAGGACGCGTAGGGTGGCTAACATGGCTTGTCCTCCGTTGGATCAGGCTGGGGCAGGGGCTGCGCCGCGTCAAGCGGGGCGCTCGTAGCGGGCGGATTGCATGGCGAGGTAGACCTCGTAGAGGCGGCGCTGCTCTTCCGTGCTGCGGGTCGGATCCATGAGCATGAGGCCGAGGAAGGTGGCGTATTCGAGAAGCGCCGCATCGCGCGCCTCCGCCTCGGCGATGCCGTAGCGCGCGGCGTAGAGCGGGACCATGAGCGCGAGGCGGGTGGCATCGACCCGCTCCATGGCCGCGGCGACAGGTTCATGCTCCCGCGCCAGTTCGCGCAGGCCGAGCTCCAGCCGGAAATCCAGATCGAGCGCCAGATCGGTCAACCGGTCGAGCGCGTCCGCGGGTGGCGTGCCCGCGGGCAGCATCTCCGCGAGCACGTTTTCTTCCTCCGCGTGGCGGTGGAGGACAAGCGCCTCGAGAAAAGCACCGTGATCGGCGAAGTGGTGGTAGAATGAGCCCCGCGTCATGCCAGCGGCCGCGCAGATCTGCGCGAGCTTCAACGCGCCGGGACCATGCTCGGCGAGCTGCGCGAGGCCGAGCGCGAGCCAATCCTCGCGTGCGAGGCGCTTTGCGCTCATGCCAGCAGTCCCCAAATCCCGGCGAGCATCACCGGCAGAAAGAGCCAGCCCTGCGGCAGCCGCGCGAAGGCTTCGCCCGTGGCGACCTTGGCCCAGAGGCCCGTGAGGAAGAACGCGCCGGCGAGGAGCGTGGCCGCGAGGCCGAGACCGACCTCGCCCAGGGCCGCCGCGAGAAAGAAGGCGGACATGAGAAAGAGCGCGACGGTGACGTAGTGCCAGCACATCCATGCCGTGGCGCGCGCCGTGTGCGGCATCGACACCGCGCGAAGGGGCCGCGCGACCTGGCGCCCGCCGACGAAGGTATGCACCAGCGCCCAGGCGAGCGAGAGGCAGGTGGCGATCAGGAAAGCGGTCATGGCGGGCTCCGTTGGTCTCCATACCTTATGGTATGCTTTTGCGAGCCTGACAATACCTTTTGGTATGTTTCGCGCTTGGGCCAAAAAAAAAGGCCGCGCCCAAAGGCACGGCCTTTCCGAATTCCGGGTGCGCGTGCTTAGCGGCGGATGCCGAGACGCTTGATGAGATCCTGGTAGCGGGCCTCGTCCTTCGCCTTCGTGTAATCCAGCAGCTTGCGGCGCTGGGCGACCATCTTGAGAAGGCCACGGCGGCCGTGATTGTCCTTCTTGTGGGTCTTGAAGTGCTCGGTGAGCGTGGAAATGCGCGAGGTAAGAATTGCCACCTGCACCTCGGGGGAGCCGGTATCGCCGTCCTTCGTCGCGAATTCCTTGATCAGGCGCTCTTTTTCTTCAGCAGTGATCGACATCGGGGTCTCCTATCGGTTCGTGTGGATGGCGCGAGCCGGGATGTCGTCCAGCAAGGCCCATGGAGGGTGTCCCGTCGCGGGACGCGGCCTGATAGCAGATTGTGCGCCGTTGGAAAGAGGAAAGAGGGGCGGCGGCGGTGGCTACCGGTCGGTGCCCGTGCCGCTCTGCACGTCGATAAGCGTGCTCTGCGGGACGAGGGAAACATCCTCGAGCGAGAGCCCCGCGGCGTTGTTCACCGTGAGGATGGGATGGCCATCGAGCGTGAGAACGGCGGCGTCGGGGTCTGCATCGCTTGCCTGCACTGCGAGGTGCGGCGCGCTGCCCGCGCTGTCATCAAACACCACGACGAGGTTGTCCTCCGCCGGGTCGTAGTCGGAGAGGGTCGCGTTCTTGCCCTCGATCCAGTCGCCGACGAAGAGCGTGTCCGCGCCGCTGCCGAGGGAGACGTGATCTCCTTGCCCGGCGAAGACCGTGTCGTCCCCCGCCTCGCCATTGAGGAAGTCCGGTGCATCGACGTCTGTGCTCGCCTCGTCCAGGACGCGCCCGTCGAGGCTGTCGGCACCGTAGCCGCCAAAGAGGACATCCTCGCCAAGCCCGCCCGAGAGGCTGTCATCGCCGGACATGCCTTCGAGCGAGTCGTCGCCTGTGTCTCCTGTGAGCGCGTCGTGCCCGCTTCCGCCCACGAGAGAATCGTCACCCTCTCCGCCCGAGAGGGCGTCGTCTCCCAGCCCGCCGAAGAGGTGATCGTCGCCGTCTTCGCCGTGCAAGTCGTCGTCCTCATCGTGGCCGAAGACCGTGTCATCGCCCGCGCCTGCCTGCACGCTGTCATCGCCCGCGCCGCCATGAACGATGTCCTTACCGCTGCCTGCATCGATGAGGTCGTCGCCGCCGCCGCCGCCGAGCTCGTCATTGCCGCCGAGGCCGAAGATCCGCTCGTCGCCGTCACCCCCGACCAGGCGGTCGGCGGTCTCGGTGCCCTCGATGGCGGGCGGGCCTGTATCCGCCGCCGGCTCGGACAGCGCTGCTGCGGTTGGCGACGGGTCAGTGGGCGCTGCGCCCGGCGCATCGGCTTCGATCAAGAGCGTGCCGAGGTCGCCCACGGGAGCCTCGTCCTTCAGCTCCGGGGCGGCGTCATCGTCGCCCTCGGTCTCCTCGCCATCCGTCTCGAGCCCGCCGACGAAGGCCGCTCCCATCATCATCACGCCCAAAAGGCCCGCCAGCATCAACATATCCACTCACTCCACACCAACCTGCCGCGTCATACGCGCCCGGGAGTGAACAATCCTTGAAGACGTGGGATCAGGGTTAACGCGCGTGCGGGGCCGCGAGCGCGCGCCTACTGGCTGTCGGGGGCTTGGATTTCCTCGGCGATCTGCGTCGCCCAATCGCCGATGATCGGCACGAAATCGATCTGGCTCAATGCGAAGGCAAGGACGGAGACGAGAAACGTCGCACCCACCACCGAGCCGAGGCCGAAGGCGAGCCCTCGCAGGAACTGCGCCTGCATCATCCTGAACCGCGACGACATGGACCGCATGGCGTAGTGGCCCTGCAGGTTGCGCAATTCACGGGTCAGGTCGTCGGTCTCTTGGCTCATGGGGCGCTCCAAAGCTCGGGTTGCCGTTCATAGGGGATATACAAAGGGTGTTTTGGATGACCACCCTTGGAGAGCCCGAGATGGTAAACCGGGAAGCCCGACGCGCGCAGCATCTCGGCCACGGCGGGACCCCGCGAGAGGTGCGCGCCGTGCGTGCCCCAGGCCGCGATGATCTGGTCAGCCCAGGGCAGGCTCTCGGCGATGGCCGCGTCATTGCCCGGGCCCACCGGATCAGCGGCCGCGCGCATCTTTTTGGGGTCCGTGTCGCGCCACGCAAAGATGTTCAACACCCGGAACGCGCCGAAGCCCAGCGCCCGCGCGCGCCGCTCGCAGCGCTCGACGGTGGGGTCGTTCTGCACCTCGGTGGCGGTGGACGGGTTCAGCATGATGAAGAGCGCCTTCCGCCCGCCCGCGTCCCAGACGCGGGTGAGCATGTAGCGGTAGCGCTCGCAGTCCGAGTAGATCGCTGTGGAGGGCGCGTCGCCCTTTATGTGGGTGCGGGTGATCATCCGCGCCTTGTCGCGCTGCACCCCTCGGAGTGCAATGCACTACGGGCGTGCCTCGATGAAGGCGGTCACCTCCTCCTTGCTTCCCAGGGGCATGCGGGCTTCGCCAGGGAGAAAGAGCGCGAGGTCGAGCGCAAGGATCGGGCGCATGTCGACACCCGGCAGATCGGGGGCGCGCAGCACGCTCAGCATCGGGAGTGCGCGTAGGACCGAGAGATCGAGGTCCTGTTGAGGCAGGCTCAGGCCCCGGAGCTGCGTCATTCCCCCGAGGGCCGAGATATCGGTTACCTGCGTCTCCTTGAACTTGAGGTCGCGGAGGCTCGTGAGACTTGAAAGAGGCGTCAGGTCCGTAACACGGCTGCCGTTGAAACCGAGCTCGCGAAGCGCGGTCGCATCCCCTAGGGGCGACAGGTCCGCGATATCGCTGCCGTTGAGGTTCAGCGTTTCGAGAGCGGGCTTGGCCGTGAGGGCCGAGATATCGCGCAGCGCACGCGTTCCGTCCCCTTCGATGACCTTGAGGCTCGCGGCGTTCTCGAGGCCCGCGAGCGACGTCACGGACGTGTCTTTCATCCAGAGCTGCACGAGGCCGGTATGGCCGCCGAGCGGCGCGAGCGAGGTCACCGGCGAAAACGAGATGTCGAGGAAAGTGAGCGACGACGTGGTGCCGAGTGGGCCCAGATCCGTGAGCGCGGTGCGGAAGACGAAGAGGCTCCGCAGATCGGCCATGGCCTCCACGCCCGCGAGGCTCGTGACGCCGGTATTGGCGAGGTTCAGGCTGCGCAGGTTGCGCAGGTTTTCAAGGGGCGCCTCCGTGAGCCACGCATTGCCGCGCAGGCTGAGCGTTTCGAGCTGGGTGAGCTCGCCGAGCGGGCTCAGATCTGTCTCCGGCAGGTTCTCGAGCGAGAGGCGCGTGAGCTCCGGGAGCCGGGCCAGCACGGCGAGATCGGAGACGGCCACGCGGTCAAGCGTCAGGCGTTCGAGCCCTTCCAGCGAGGCGATCTGCGCCAGGTCGATCTCGGCCTCCGGGAAGCCCAGGCTCGATATGCGCAAATCCGTGACCTGCGTGAGCTCGCTGAGCGCGGTCAGGTCGTGGGCGTCCTCCCGGAGCGTGATGCCGACCCGCTCCGCGCTCGCATCGACGCAGTCGGCGCCGATGGCGATGCAGGCGGCGGGTTGGGTCGCGATGGCCGACACGGCGAGGGAGGCCGAGAGAAAGAGAGTGCGCATAGAAGGCTCCGGCAGGGCAATGATCGCCCAACGCCTCGCCCATGTTTCCGGCAGGAATGCGGCATCCAGCGAGGTTTTTCCCGGCCTAGGTGGCGAAGACCCGGCTGGGATGCAGCTCGCCGCCCTTGAGGATGCCCACGGCCACGGCACGCCCGTCGAGCGAGGCCCAGGCCTCGTCGCCATAGTCCGCGTCCCCTGGATAGATGAAGCCGGGGTTGCCGTTTCTCAGGCGCGCGGCACCTTCGAGCGTCGTTCGCAGCTCCGGCAGCTCCGAGAGGCCGGTCTCGACAGGCAGCAAGCGCGCCTCGAGCGCGTCGGTGCGGGCTTCGGCCTCGAGCGCCTCCCAGGACAAGGCGTTTTCAACCTCGAACGGGCCCGACCACGTGCGCCGCAGCCGGTCCACGTGACCGTGGCAGCCCAGCACCTCGCCCAGATCGCGCGCGATGGAGCGGACATAGCCGCCCTTGCCGCAAACGAGCTCGAGCTCTGCCGTGTCCTCGGTGCGGTCGATCAGCGTGAGCTCCTCCACCCAGAGCGGGCGCGCGGCGAGCGTCACTTCCTCGCCATCGCGGGCCTTCTTGTAGGCGCGCACGCCGTCGATCTTCACGGCTGAAAAGGCCGGGGGGACCTGCTCTATCTCGCCGACAAAGCGCCCCAGCGCGTCCTTGATCGCCTGCTCGGTCGGGCGCGCCTCGGAGGTGGCGATGGTCTCGCCCTCGGCGTCGTCCGTGTTGGTGGCCTCGCCCCAGCGGACGGTGAAGCGGTAGGCCTTGAGCGCGTCGGTCACGTAGGGGACGGTCTTCGTCGCCTCCCCCAGCGCCACGGCAAGAACGCCGGTGGCCGCGGGGTCGAGCGTGCCGGCATGGCCCGCTTTCTGCGCGTCGAGCGCCCATTTCACCTTGTTGACGACGGCGGTGGAGGTGAGCCCGGCGGGCTTGTCGACGATGAGCCAGCCGGAGATCGGCCGGCCTTTCTTCTTGCGTGCCATGACTGGCCTCTTTTTGTCAGTTCGTGATCGCGAGGATGGGGCCCATGCGTGGCCCGGGATCGGCGCGTCCCCCGGCGCGATCGTAAAGGCGGGTGATGGTCCCGTCGGTGAAGAGCGCGTTAGGCGTGCCCAGCGTGTCGCGGAAAACACGCCCGAAGGTGTGGAAGTTCACGGCGTTTCCGGTGACGGCGATGAAGAGCGTCTTCCCGTCCTCGGAGACGCCCACGCCGCCCCGGCGCTTGCGGCTGTCACTGTCGGCGAGAAAGCGGGGATGAAGCGCGCCGTCGATGACAAGCATGGGCCCCGATTGGGTCGCGTAGGTGCAGTCGGGCCGCGCGGCGGCGTAGGCACGGCTTTCGATGATCGCCGCGCGGCCCGTGTTGAGGCAAAGGACCCCGTTGGGCAGGAGCCCGAAATTCCCGGGCCCGTCCGATGTGATCGGCGGCACGACCTCGGTGCCAGCCTCGAGGTAGTGGCCGACGGGTCGCCTGTCTTCGTGATACATCCCGCCGTTGGTGGCGATGAGCACGTCGTCAGGCAGCGCGGAGAAATCTCCGTAAAGCGCGCCGCTCCCGTCCCGCCAGAAGAGGCGCGCGCCGTGTGCCGAAAGATCGACTTCGCAGACGGTGAAACGGTCGCCGTCCACCGTGACGTCATCGCAGCTCGCTCCGAGGGCCGGCGCGGCGAAGAGGGCCAGGAGTGCGCTAATCCTCCAGATCACGGCGCACCTCGTCGCGGGCAAACATGGCGCGCGTCTCGTCGAGGCGGTCGAACGTCTCGTCGATCCGGAAGCGCAGGTCGGGGGTGAACTTGAGCGCGCTCTTCTTGCCGATCATGCGGCGCATCTCGCCCTTGTTGCGGGCCAGGGCCTCGATCACCTCGTCATGGCCCGTCCCACCGAGGGGCATCACGTAGACCGTGGCGATCTTGAGATCGGGCGAGGCTGCGACCTCGCTCACGGTGATCGAGCGGCCCGTGAGATCGGGGTCGTGTATATCGCCGCGCGCCAGCACCTCGGAGAGCGTGCGTCGGATCAGTTCACCCACGCGCAGCTGGCGCTGGCTCGGGCCGGGCCCGTCATGGAACTTGTTCTTTGCCATGGGCGCCAGATACGGGCGGGGGCGTCGCTTGCCAAGGGGGCGACACCCGCCGAGGCGCGGGCGCGTTGCCAGCACCGTGCGCTTCGTGCAGAAGGCCGCGCAAAGGAGAGATCGCCATGGCAGAGCTACCAGGGATCGTGATCACCGGCGCGTCCGGCCGCATGGGCCGCATGCTCATCGAAACCGTGACGAGCTCGGACAAGGCGCGGCTGGTGGGCGCGGTGGAGCGCGCGGGCCATGACTGGGTGGGCCAAGATGCAGGGGTCGCAATGGGCGGCACCGCGCTCGGCGTGACGGTCACGGACGACCCGCTCGAGGCCTTCGCGCAGGCGCAGGCGATCGTTGACTTCACGGCACCCGCGGCCACGCTCGAGTTTGCAGCGCTGGCCGCGCAGGCCCGCGCCGTCCACGTGATCGGGACGACCGGCATGGACGCTGACGCCATCGCCGCGCTCGAGCCCGCCTCGCGGCACGCCGTTCAGGTGCGTGCCGGGAACATGTCCCTCGGGGTCAACCTCCTGACCCAGCTCACGCGCATGGTGGCCGAGGCGCTCGACGCTGATTTCGACATCGAGGTCATCGAGGCGCATCACCGGCACAAGGTGGATGCCCCGTCGGGGACCGCGCTCATGCTGGGGCAGGCCGCGGCCGAGGGCCGAGGCGTCTCGCTCGAGGAAGTGTCGGACCATGCCCGCCACGGGATGACCGGGGCGCGGGACCGGGGGCGCATCGGCTTTTCCAACATCCGCGGGGGCGACATCGTGGGCGAGCATGACGTGCTCTTCGCCGGCGAGGGCGAGCGCATCGTGCTCCGCCACGTGGCCACGGATCGCGCCATATTCGCGCGCGGTGCGCTCAAGGCCGCGCTCTGGGGGCAGGACAAGGCTCCCGGCCAGTACGACATGATCGACGTGCTCGGGCTGCGCTGAAGGCGAATTTTCGCCGAAATTCCCGGCTACATGCATCCGAGGAGGGGTCTGGGGCGTATATTTTGCGTCACTTCCAAAGGAGGTCTCGCATGTCTGCTCGGATACATCTTCTCGCCACGTCCTTCGCGCTCTTCGCGGCGCTCCCGGCCATGGCCATGGAAAAGATCTCGGACCGCGGCGAATTCGTCGACCGGGTTGAGGGTCAGGTGCTGCAGACCCGCTACCTCGGCGTCGCCATCAACCTCCAGGTCTTCGAGGAAGGGCAGATTGTGGGCCGCGCGCTGGGCGCCGACATCACCGGTGACTGGGCCTGGCAGGACGGTTATTTCTGCCGCGAGATGAGCTGGGGCTCGACCCCCATCCCCTACAATTGCCAGCTCGTGGAGTATAACGGCGAGGAAATGCGCTTCACGACTGACCGTGGCGCCGGACGCAACGCCGTCTTCGACCTCCGCTAGAAGTCGTAGGCGATTCCCTTCTTTTCCCAATCGCCAAAGCGCACGGGCTCTGGGCCTTCGCGGCCACCCAACTCCTTGGGCATATCCTGCGCCTTCTCGGCCTTCTTCCGCTCGGCAGCCTCCGCCAGCGCGCGCTGGGCAGCGGGCGGCAGAGTGGACGGATCGTAGACGGGGGCCTCGCCTGTGGCGGGGGCGGTGTCTTCTGCGGGTGTCTTGTCATCGGCCATGGCGCTGATATAGCCCGCCGGTCTCGCCGCTCCAAGGAGTTCCCGTGCCGCAAGAACCCCATCCCGCCCGCGCCGCGGCCCTGAAGCTCATGACCGGCGTGACCGAGGAGGGGCGGCTCCTCTCCGAACTCACGGGCGCGCCCTGGTTTCTCGAGCTTGCCCCGGCTGATCGCGCCCGCGCGCAGCGGCTGGCGACGGAGGCCTTCCGCCATCTCGATCGGGCGGACCGGGTGCTCAAGCCGCTTCTGCGCAAAACGCCGCCCGAGGCGGTGCAGCACATGCTGCGGCTCGGTCTCGTGGAGGTGGCCGCGCTCGATGGGGCGGCGCACGGCGTAGTCTCCGACATGGTCAATGCCGCAGGCGGCGACAAGCGGACGATGGGGCTCAAAGGGATGGTGAATGCCGTCCTGCGCCGGGCCATCGAGGCCGCTGACGGCAAGTGGGGCAAGTTGCCGGTGGGCCGCATGCCTGACTGGCTGCGCAAGCCGTTGGGGCAAGCCTATGGCAACTCCGCCATTCAGGGCATCGAGACGGCCCATATGCGCGGCGCGCCCCTCGATCTCACCGCCAAGACCGAACCGGGCGCGCTCGCGGAGCGGCTCGGCGGCGAGCTCCTGCCTTGGGGCTCCGTGCGGCTGCGGGACGCCGGGCAGATCTCTGCCCTTCCGGGCTACGCGGAAGGAGAGTGGTGGGTGCAGGATGCCGCCGCAGCCCTCCCCGCGCAGCTTCTCGACGTTAAGCCCGGGGAGCGAGTGGCCGATCTCTGCGCCGCGCCCGGCGGCAAGACCATGCAGCTCGCCGCTGCGGGCGCGCTCGTGACGGCGGTGGATTCGAATGAATACCGGATGGGGCGTCTCCGCGAGAACCTTTCGCGGACAGGTCTCTCCGCCGATGTGCAGGTCGCTGATGTCACCGCGACGGCGGGACGCTTTGACGCCGTGCTTCTCGATGCGCCCTGCTCGGCCACGGGGACGCTGCGCCGCCACCCCGATCTACCCCATGGCCAGCGCGGCGAGCAGATCAGCGACCTCATCGCGCTTCAGACGCGGCTCCTCGACCACGCGGTCAAGCTCGTGAAGCCTGGCGGGCGGCTCGTCTTCTGCACGTGCTCGCTTCTGCCCGACGAGGGTGAGGTGCAGGTGGAGGAAGCGCTCAAGCGCCACAGTGGCTTCACCGTGGACCGCGACGCCCTCGCGCGTCCGGGGATCGAACCAGTCTGGATCACCGAGGAAGGCGGCCTTCGCCTCCGCCCCGATTACTGGGCCAAGGCCGGCGGCATGGACGGCTTTTACATGGCGCTTCTTCGCCGGACGTGACGTATGGCGCGTGACTTGCGGCGGGGGCTCAGGTAGCAGAGCGGCACGGGCCCGCGCGGCCTGAACCAGAAGAAGAGCAGCCCCCGCAATAGGTCTCGGACAGACGTGTCGACCCACCCCGATATGCCGGCCCCACGCACGCGTTTGATGACGCAGCTTCACGCCCGGCTCGCGGCCATGGGGCGGCCTGCCACGGCCTTCGTGAGCCAGCCCGAGCCCCGCTCCATCGGTCATTTCGCCAAGGGAAAGCAGCTCATCGCGGGCAATTACCTCTTCGCCGGTTACCTCGTGGAGACCGCTCCGGGGACGTCACTCTGGGATGTGGCCGCGCCCTCGGACACCTTCGCCGAGGAGGCGCATGGCTTCCTTTGGCTCGACGATCTGGCCGCTGTGGGAGACGGGGCCGCCCGCGCGCTGGCGCAGGACTGGGCCGCGGGCTGGATCAGGGAATTCGGGCGCGGGCGCGGGCCGGGCTGGAGCCCGGACCTTACCGGGCGCAGGCTCATCCGCTGGATCAACCACGCGCTGTTCCTCTTGTCGGGCAATGGCAGCATTCATGGCGAACTCTTCTTTCGCTCGCTCGCCCAGCAGACCCGCTTCCTCGGGCGTCGCTGGCACTCGACAACGGCGGGCCTGCCTCGGATCGAGGCGCTCACGGGGCTCATCTATGCGGGCCTCTCGCTCACGGGCATGGAGCGTTTCGTGCCCACGGCCATCTCGGCCCTCGGTCGCGCCTGCGAACGGCAGATCGACAAGACGGGAGCCATGGCCCCGCGCAACCCCGAAGAGCTGCTCGAGATCTTCACGCTCTTGAACTGGGCAGCGCTTGCCCTCGACGATGCGGGCCGCGCGGCGGCCCCGGCGCATCTCGCCGCCATCGAGCGGATCGCACCCGTGCTGCGCACGTTGAGGCACGCCGATGGCGGGCTCGCGCGCTTTCACGGGGGAGGGCGTGGCCTCGAGGGGCGACTCGACGCGGCGCTCGCGCTCTCGGGTGTGAAGGCCGAACCGGCGGGGCCGCAGGGCCGCGAGGCCATGGGCTATGCCAGGCTCGCCGTGGGGCGGACATCGGTCCTCGTGGATGTCGCCGCACCGCCCAAGGGCGCGGCCAGCTACAACGCCCATGCCTCCACCCTGGCCTTCGAGCTCACATCGGGGCGGCGTCCGCTCGTGGTGAGCTGCGGCTCAGGCGCGGCGTTCGGCGAAGCCTGGCGGCGCGCGGGCCGGGCGACGCCCTCCCATTCCACGCTCTCGCTCGCTGGCTACTCCTCCTCCCGGCTCGGGCCGCGCAAGTTCCTGTCAGGGCGGGCGCGGGAGCTTCTCACGGATGTGCCCAGGGAGCTGAGCTGCGATTGGCGCGACACCGAGTTCGCCACCCGGTTGCAGGTGAGCCACGATGGCTACCGCGCCACTCACGGTCTCATCCATGTCCGCACGCTCGAGCTCGGCCATGACGGGCGCGGCCTCGTCGGCGAGGAGCTCCTGCTCGCGCTCAACGCCGCGGATCGCGGCCGCTTCGAAAGCCACCTCGATGGCGGCGGGCTCAAGGGCGTCCCCTTCAGCATCCGCTTTCACTTGCATCCCGATGTCGACGCCGCCCTCGACATGGGGGGCGCGGCGGTCTCGCTGGCCCTGCGCAGCGGCGAAATCTGGGTGTTTCGGCACGATGCCAAGGCGACCTTGTCGATCGAGCCGAGTGTCTACCTGGAGCGCGGGCGGCTCAAGCCCCGCGGCGCCGAGCAGATCGTGCTTTCGGGCAGCGCCCTGACCGACCAGTCGCGCGTCAGGTGGTCTCTGGCCAAAGCGCAGGAAACTCCGCTATCTGTCCGCGACCTCCGGCGGGACGATCCGCTCGCCACAGACGACGACTAGAAGGACTTCCGCCCATGCCCGATCTCGTGCCGCTCCGACGCGCGCTGCTTTCCGTATCCGACAAGGCGGGGATCGTGGAGCTGGGGCAGGCGCTGGCGGCGCGCGGCGTGGAGCTTGTGAGCACGGGCGGTACAGCGCGGAGCCTGCGCGAGTCGGGGCTCGAGGTGCGCGATATCTCCGATCTCACTGACTTTCCCGAGATGATGGACGGGCGTGTGAAGACGCTGCATCCGGTCGTCCATGGCGGGCTTCTGGCGGTGCGCGAGGACGCGGCCCACGCGGCCGCCATGGAGACCCATGGCATCGGCGCGATCGATCTCGTCGTCGTCAATCTCTACCCCTTCGAGGCCACCGTGGCGCAGGGGGCGGGCTATGCCGAGGTGATCGAGAATATCGACATCGGTGGGCCTGCCATGCTGCGCTCGGCGGCCAAGAACCACGCCTATGTGAGCGTCGTCACCGACCCAGAGGATTACGCGCCGCTCCTCGCCGAGCTCGAAGAACATGACGGCGCCACGAGCTACGGCTTCCGCCAGAAACTCGCGCTCGAGGCCTATGCGCGCACGGCGGCCTATGACGCGGCGGTCTCCGGGTGGATGGCAGGGGCGCTTGAGACCCGCGCGCGCCGCTACGCCACCGCCGGCACGCTCCGCCAGGAGATGCGCTACGGCGAGAACCCGCACCAGGCGGCGGCGTTCTACGTCGACGGCTCCGCGCAGGTGGGGGTGGCCACGGCCACCCAGCACCAGGGCAAGGCGCTTAGCTACAACAATATCAACGACACCGACGCGGCCTTCGAGCTCGTCAGCGAGTTCGACCCGGCCGAGGGCCCGGCCTGCGCCATCATCAAGCACGCCAATCCCTGCGGCGTGGCGCGCGGCGGAACCCTCGCGGAGGCCTATGCGCGCGCCTTCGATTGCGACCGCACGTCGGCCTTCGGCGGGATCATCGCGCTCAACCAGCCGCTCGACGAGGCCACCGCAGAGGAGATCACCAAGATCTTCACTGAGGTCGTGATCGCCCCCGGCGCGAGCAACGCGGCTCGTGCCGTTTTTGCCAAGAAGAAGAACCTGCGGCTCTTGACCACCGAGGGCCTCGCGGACACCGCCACTGCGCGCGCCTACCTCAAGCAGGTGGCCGGGGGCTTTCTTCTCCAGGACAAGGACGTGGGCGCGCCGGGCGCGCTCACCGTGGTCACCGAGCGGGCGCCATCCGAGGAAGAGCTGCGCGACCTGGCTTTTGCCTGGACCGTGGCCAAGCATGTGAAATCCAACGCCATCGTCTATGCCAATCACCTCTCCACGGTAGGCGTCGGCGCGGGCCAGATGAGCCGGGTGGATTCGACCCGCATCGCCGCGCGCAAGGCCGAGGACATGGCCAAGGAGCTCGGCCTGAAGACGCCGCTCACGCAGAATTCGGTGGCGGCTTCTGATGCCTTCTTCCCCTTCCCCGACGGCCTCCTCACCGTGGCCGAGGCCGGAGCCACGGCGGTCATCCAGCCTGGAGGCTCCATGCGCGACGACGAGGTGATCGCAGCCGCCAACGAGGCCGGGCTCGCCATGGTCTTCACCGGTCAACGGCATTTCCGGCACTGAGATGCGGGCGCTCTGGATCACGGCCGCGCTGACCTTCCTGGGGGACCAGGCGCTCAAGTACTACATCCTGCACGTGCTCGATCTCGACCGGATCCGGGCGATCGACGTTCTCCCGCCCTTTCTCAACCTGCGCATGACCTGGAATTACGGGGTCAATTTCGGGCTCTTCTCGGGAGGCGGCAATACGCGGTGGATCCTCATCGCTATCGCCGTGGTGATCTGCGCGGTCGTGCTGTGGTGGATGCGCAAGGGCCAGGGGACGCTGGCGCTCGTTTCCGCGGGGCTCCTCGTGGGCGGGGCCGCGGGCAACGTGATCGATAGGATCGTCTATGGCGGTGTGGCGGACTTTCTCAACATGTCCTGCTGCGGGATTAACAACCCTTACGCCTTCAATCTGGCTGATATCGCGATCTTCATCGGCGCGCTCGGGCTCGTCTTCTTCGTCAAGGATGCGCCGGAGGCGGAGGCGTGACGCGCCCGGCGCATTGGTGTAACCCAGCAGAAAGAATGGGGTGTGTCATGCGTTGGATCGTCTTGGGATTGGTGGCCTTGGCCCTATCGGCCTGTGCGAACGCCGATGGAAGCGAGGGGCCCGACGAGTTCGGCGTTGTCCCGTCGCTGCCTCTCGAGCTGCCCCCTACCTTCTCCGACCTGCCGCCGCCCACGCCCGGCGCGAGTAACCGGGCCGATGTGACCCCCACAGCCGATGCCGCCGCCGCCCTCGGCGGCACGCTCCGCGATCCGGGCATCCCAGCCGGTGACGGTGGGCTCGTGAGCTTCGCCTCGCGGTTTGGCGTGGACCCCAACATCCGCGCGGAGCTTTTCGCGGCGGACGAGCAATTCCGCGACCGAAGGGGACGCCTGCGGTTCCTCGGGCTTGGCCGCGGCGACCGGTATTTCAGCGCCTATGCGCGACAAACTCTCGACGCCCAGGCCGAGCTTGCGCGCTTCCGCGAGGCAGGGGTCTCCGTCCCCACCGCGCCGCCCAACTAGCCGTCACATCGCTGTCACCGCGCTTGAAGCCGCCCGCGCCGGCCGTACCTTATGGCGCAGGAGGACGATGCCTGATGATCCGAATGCTCACCGCCGCCGCCGTCGCGCTGGCCGCGACCCCGCTTGCCGCCGCCGAGGCCGTAACGAATTTCTTTCTCGACAACGGGATGGAGGTCGTCGTCATCGAGGACACCCGCGCCCCGGTCGTCGTGCACATGGTCTGGTACAAGGTCGGCTCCGCCGACGAGCCAGAGACGAAGAGCGGGATCGCGCATTTCACCGAACACCTGATGTTCAAGGCCACCGACACCCTCGAGGACGGTGAATTCCAGCGGATCGTCACCGAGAACGGCGGCACCGATAACGCCTTCACGAGCTACGATTACACCGGATATTTCCAGCGCGTGGCCTCCGACCGCCTCGGTCTGATGATGGAGATGGAGGCCGACCGGATGGTCAACCTCGCGCTCGACGAGGACGACATCGCCACGGAGCGCGGCGTCATCATCGAGGAGCGCAACCAGCGCACCGACAGCTCGCCCGGCGCGCTCATGCAAGAGCAGGTCCGGGCCGCGCAATTCCTCAATCATCAATACGCCGTGCCGATCATCGGCTGGCGCCACGAGATGGAGACGCTGGGGCTTGAGGATGCCAATGCCTTCTACGAGGCGCATTACGCGCCCAACAACGCCATTCTCGTGGTGGCCGGAGACGTGACGCCCGAAGAGGTCCGCATGCTTGCCGAGGAACACTACGGTGTCATCCCTGCGAACCCGGCGATCACCGAGCGCGCACGCCCGGCAGAGCCGCCGCAGCGGGCCGAGCGCCGCCTCGTCTACCGGGATGCACGGGTGGCACAGCCCTATTTCACACGCACCTACCTCGCGCCCGAGCGGAACGCCGGAGATCAGCGGGAGGCAGCCGCCCTGCGGCTCCTCGCATCGGTGCTCGGCGGGTCGGGGGCGACCTCCGTCTTTGGCGAGACCCTCGAATTCGAGCAGGAGATCGCCGTCTACACCTCCGCATACTACCAGGGGACCTCGCTCGACGAGACGACCTTCGGCCTGATCGGGGTGCCATCGCCGGGCACCTCCCTCGAAGAGCTCGAGGCTGCCATGGATGCCGAAATCGCCCGCTTCCTCGAGGAGGGCGTGGACCCCGAGCAGCTCGAGCGGATCAAGGCGCAGTGGCGCGCCTCGGAGGTCTACGCGCTCGACGACGTGGGCGGCATCGCCCGCCGCTACGGCGCCGCGCTCACCTCCGGGCTCACCGTGCAGGACGTGCAGGAGTGGCCGGAGATCATCCAATCCATCACGGGCGACGAGATCGTCGCCGCCGCCGCGCGCGTCTTCGACCGGACCAACGCCGTCACCGGCTATCTCATGCAACCAGACCAGCCGGAGGTGACGCAATGATCGCCCGACTGACCGCCGTTTTCGCCCTCTTCGCCCTGCCCGCCTGGGCCGAAGTGGATATCCAGGAAGTGACTTCGCCCGGCGGCATCGACGCGTGGCTCGTGGAGGAAAGCTCCATCCCGTTCACCGCGCTCGAGCTTCGCTTCGACGGGGGCGCCTCGCTCGACCCCGAGGGCCTGCGGGGCGTGACCAACCTGATGATGGGCATGCTCGAAGAAGGATCTGGCGACATGGACGCCCGCGCCTTCGCCGAGGCCCGCGAGACGCTGGCGGCGCGCTTCGAATTCGATGCCTTCGGCGACAGCGTATCCATCAGCGCGTCCTTCCTCAGCGAGAACCGCGACGAAGCCGTGGCGCTGCTGCGCCAGGCGCTCACCCAGCCCACCTTCGATGAGATCGCCGTGGAGCGCGTGAAGCGGCAGGTGCTGACGGGCATCCGCTCCGACCTGCTCGACCCCGATGAGATCTCGTCGGCGCGCTTTTTCGAGATGGCCTTCGGCGACCATCCCTATGGCAGCGACCTCGCTGGGACGGAGGCCTCCGTGACCGCGATCACGCGGGAGGATCTGGAGACGGCCCGGCAGAACGCGCTGGCTCTCGACAGGCTCCATGTCGGCGCGGTGGGCGATATCACGGCCGACGAACTCGGTGCGCTGCTCGACGAGCTCTTGGGCGACCTGCCCGCCAGCGGCCCGGACACGCCCCCGCGCGTGGATTTCGCGCTGCCGGGAGGCACGACGGTCATCGAATTCGAGGGCCCGCAATCCACCGCGCTCTTCGGCCATGTGGGCATCGAGCGCGATGATCCGCGTTATTTCGCGGCCTTCATCCTCATGGAGATTCTCGGTGGGGGCGGCATCGAGAGCCGGCTCGGCTTCGAGGTGCGCGAGGAGCGCGGCCTCACCTATGGCATCTCCTCCTTCCTCGTGCCGCGCGATCTCTCCGAGATGATCCTCGGGCGCGTGCGGTCCTCCAACGAGACCATCGCGGAGGCCATCGAGGTGACCCGCGACGTCTGGGAACAGACCGCGACCGAGGGCGTCACGCCCGCGGAACTCGCGCGCACGCAGACCTATCTGACCGGGGCCTATCCGCTCCGCTTCGATGGCAACGGCACCATCGCCAACATCCTGGCGGGGATGCAGCAGGCCGATCTCGGGATCGATTACATCGCCACGCGCAACGACAACATCGAGGCCGTGACGCTGGAGGAGGTGAACCAGGTGGCGCGTGAGATCCTGCTGCCGGATGAGCTTCACTTCGTGGTGGTGGGCGAGCCTGTCGGGCTGACGACGACCACCAACTAGACGTTCCGAATCTGCGCTGGCCATGCTACCCCTTGGGTCATGGCCAGCCCGGACCCCAAGATAAGCGCCCCAACCATCCGGCAGCTCGACGAGGCCGCCATCAACCGCATCGCTGCCGGCGAAGTGGTGGAGCGGCCCGCGAGCGCGGTGAAAGAGCTCGTGGAGAACGCCATCGACGCCGGCGCGTCCCGGATCGACGTGGCCTACGAGGCGGGGGGCAAGACCCTGATCCGGGTGACAGATGATGGCTGCGGCATCCCGCCCTCTGACCTGCCGCTGGCGCTGGCGCGGCACGCCACGTCGAAGATCGACGGCTCGGACCTGCTCAACATCCACACCTTCGGGTTTCGGGGCGAGGCGCTGCCATCGCTCGGCGCGGTGGGACGGCTCTCCGTCATCTCCCGCGCGGAGGGCGCGGCGGAGGCGGCAAAGCTCGCCGTGGCCGGCGGGGACATGGCCCCGGTCGCGCCCGCGGCCCTCAGCCGGGGGACGGTGGTGGAGCTGCGCGATCTCTTTTTCGCCACGCCCGCGCGGCTCAAGTTCCTGCGCTCGGAACGGGCCGAGGCGCAATCCATCTCGGATGTCGTCAAACGCCTCGCCATGGCCGAGCCCTTCGTAGGCTTCACGCTGCGCGACCTCGGCACGGGGCGCGAGGTCTTCCGGGCCGAGCCTTGCATGGGCGGGCCGGTCGACGCGTTGCGCGCACGGCTCGGGCAGATCCTCGGGCGGGAGTTCATCGAGAACGCCGTGCCGGTGGAGGCGGAGAAGGAGGGAGTGCACCTGACGGGCTTTGCGGCGCTTCCCACCTATTCGCGCGGCGCGGCGGTGGCGCAGTTCTTCTTCGTTAATGGCCGGCCCGTGCGGGACAAGCTTCTGCTCGGGGCGCTGCGCGGGGCCTATGCGGATTTCCTCAGCCGGGACCGGCACCCGGCCGTGGCGCTCTTCGTGGAATGCCCGCCCATGCGCGTGGACGTGAACGTGCATCCGGCGAAGTCGGAGGTGCGCTTTCGGGAGCCCGCGGCGGTGCGGAGCCTCGTCGTCAACGGCCTGCGGCAGGCGCTGGCGCGGGCGGGGCATCGCGCGTCGACCACCGTGGCCACGGAGACGCTGGGCGCCATGCGGCCCGAGGCGCCGCAGGCGGTTGTCTATCAGATGGATTTCGCCTCTCGCCCGGCCCGCCAGATGCCGCCCATGGCCCGGGAACCTCAGGGCTTCGAGGAGGCCCCCGCCGCGCGCGTCGAGCCGGAGCCCGACGCGCAGGGGGACCATCCGCTCGGCGCCGCGCGGGCCCATTTGCATGAGAACTACATCGTCGCGCAGACAGCGGACGGGATGATCCTTGTCGATGCGCACGCGGCCCATGAGCGGCTCGTCTACGAGGAGCTCAAGGCTGGGATGGCCGCGCGGGGCGTGGCCTCGCAGGCGCTTCTCATCCCCGAAATCGTTGACCTTTCCGAGGGCGACGCGGCGGCGATCCTAGAGCAGGCGGAGGCGCTTGCCGCGCTCGGGCTCGTGATCGAAGCCTTTGGGCCGGGCTCCGTGGCCGTCCGCGAAGTGCCCGCGATCCTCGGGGCCTGTGACGCGCGCGCCCTCCTTCTCGACGTGGTGGATGAACTCACCGATGGGGGCACGAGCCGGGTCGTCTCGGAGCGGATCGAGGCGGTGCTGTCACGGGTGGCGTGCCACGGCTCGGTTCGGACGGGGCGGCGTATGCAGGCCGACGAGATGAACGCGCTCCTCCGCCGGATGGAGGCCACGCCCCATTCCGGGCAGTGCAACCATGGGCGGCCCACCTACGTGGAGTTGAAGCTCGCCGATATCGAGCGGCTTTTCGGGCGGTCATGACGCTCGCAGACCTTCCCCTCGACGACCCGCGCGTGCTGGCGGCGGCGGGGTTTGCCCTGTTGATCGTGATCGTCTTTCTGTCGATGCGCGGCGTGGGGCGGCGTATGGAGCAGCTGGCGCAAGTTCAGCTCCAGCTCGCTGAAGGTCAGCAGAGGCTGGCAGGCGGGCTCACCCATGTGAGCGATGCGCAGGCCGCGTCCCAGGCGCAGATGATGGGGCTCGTGGAGCAGCGCCTCGCCACCGTCTCCGACAAGATGAATGAGAACCTCACGACCAGTGCGAAGGCCACGGCGGCCTCGCTCGGCGCGCTCCAGCAGCGACTGCAGGCCATCGACAAGGCGCAGGACAACATCACCAAGCTGTCCGGCGATGTCCTCAGTCTGCAGGATATCCTGTCAAACAAGCAGACGCGGGGCGCGTTCGGGGAAATCCAGCTCGCCGACATCGTCTCCAAGGCGCTGCCTGCCGACAGCTACAGCTTGCAGGCCACGCTCTCGAACGGGAAGCGCGCCGATTGCCTGATCCATCTGCCGAACCCGCCGGGGCCCATCGTCGTCGATGCGAAGTTTCCGCTGGAGGCCTATGAGCGGCTGCGGAACGCCGCGACCGACGCGGATGTGCAAGCGGCAGCGCGGCAACTCAAGGCCGATGTGAAGACCCATATCCGCGCGATCTCCGAGAAGTACATCCTCGAGGGTGAGACGGCCGATGGCGCGTTGATGTTCCTGCCGTCGGAGGCGATCTACGCGGAACTCCACGCGAATTTCCCGGAGCTCGTGCGCGCAGGCTTTGCTGCGCGGGTCTGGATCGTGTCGCCCACGACCTGCATGGCCACGCTCAATACCATGCGCGCGATCCTCAAGGATGCGCGGATGCGCGAGCAGGCGGGCGCGATCCGCAAGGAGCTCGCCATGCTGCACGGGGATGTGGAGCGGCTGACGACGCGGGTGGGCAATCTCGACCGGCATTTCGGCATGGCGTCGAAGGACCTCGCGGAGATCAAGATCAGCGCCGAGAAGGCGGGGACGCGGGCGCGGCGCCTCGATGCCTTTGATTTCGAAGAGCTCGAGGCAGAGGACGCCGCCGTCCAGAGCCGCATCGTGCGCCGGTAACGGGACAGCGATCGACGCCACGTCTTCACTTTGCGGTAAGAAAAAGCCCCTGCCGGGGGGCAGGGGCAGTGGGTCGGCACCCGCGCCGAGGCGGGTGGCGGTGCGGGGTCAGGTGCTGCCGTCGCCCGCGTTGAACATAAGGCGCACGCTCACGGGCACGGCGCGGTCGATGCGCTCGAGGCCCGCGATCTCCATGAGCGTGTCTATCCCTGCGTCGATGCCGAGCTCTTCGGTGGAGACGTAGGTGATCCCATCGGAGACGATGAGCACCTGGTCCTCGCCCAGACGCGCGGCGATGACCGGGAGATCCACAAAGACTTCCTCATCGAGGAACATCAGCGTGCCCTCCACGGTGCTCGTCATGGTCTCGCCCACGCCGAGGGCCTCCATCGCGCCCATGTCCACCTCGGCCATGAGCTCAGCCGTGGGCATCATGGAAAAGACATGCTCCTGCATGCGCTCGTTGCGGATGTCGATGCCGGTATCAACGGTGGCGAGGTCGATGGTGAGGGCGACCATGCCCTCCTCGGAGACCGTGCCCGAGAGGCCCGAGAAGCTGTGGCTTTCTCCGATGACGTCGGATTTGACGGAGCCGAAGCCGATCTTGGAATTCGCGCCGTCTAGCGTCCACATCTCGGCCTGTGCGATGGTGGCGGTGGCGAGCGTGGCGGCCCATACGCTGGCGGTGAGTAGCGGTTTGATCATGTCATCCTCCCTTTGATGCGACATGACGTAGCGTCAGGGGTGGCCGTGGCGAGCCCGATCACGGAAAAGCAAAACGCCGCTCCCGGGGGAGCGGCGTGTCAGCGTCTGTCAGTGTTCCCTCCGGCGGGGTCTCAGATGCGCATGAAGCGCTGCGCGACCCGGGGCAGGAGGCTGTTGAACTTGAGCGGTGCATCGGTGGCCGAGAGGCAGATGCAATCCTCGCCGATATCTGCGACGGGCGTGTGCTCGAGCTCTTCGTTGGCGATCTCGATGTCGCCCCGAGCGAAGCGGCCGTCATCATCGACGAAGGCGCCCTGCAGTACGAGGGTCAGTTCAGTCCCGTGATGGCCGTGATCCGGCACCTCCATCCCGGCGGGAATGTAGAGCAGGCGCACGCTGGCATCCTTCGACGTGGGCAGGATGGCCTGCTTAACGCCGCCGCCCACGCGCCGCCATTTGACGGCCTCGGCGTCGCCGCCAACGTAATCCTGAAGCGGCTTCGGGAAGACGCCCTGCGAGACGCGTGCCGTCTTGATCGGGTCCTTTGCGCGGCGGCTGATAAGCTTCAGCGTCGCGTCGAGGGATCCTTCCGACATCTCTGCGGCCTCTGCTCCGTCGAGCACGGCGCCACCCACGGCCTCGAATTCCCCGAGGCGCGCGCGGCACTCGTCGCAGAGCGAAATGTGCGTGGCGACCACGAGGTTGAAAGCCTCCGGCAGGGTGCCGGCAGCGTAGCCCATCAACAGCTGGTCACTGAGGTGATGTTTGATCTTCTGCTCAGTCATCTTGCGGTCCCATCATTCGCGTTCCCCAACGCGCCTCTCTCTCTTTATTTCATCGCATGGCGCAATCGATCAAGCGCCAGGCGGATGCGGGATTTGATCGTGCCGAGCGGGAGGCCGGTTTCCGCAGCGATCTCGCTGTGGCTCAGGTCTCCGAAATACGCGCGCTCGATCAGCACCCTTTGCTTCTCCGGCAGCTCGGACAGGGCCCGAGCCAGTTGTGAACTCTCCTGTTGCAGGGCCAGCGCGTCCTCTTGGTCCGGCTCGGCCTCGGGCCCCCAGGGGAGGTCCTCGGGCTCTGGTCGTCTCTGCTTCCGAAGGGCGTCGATCGAGCGGTTCCGCGCGATTGTAAAGATCCAGGTGGCCGCGGAGGCGCGGGCCGGATCAAACATGTGTGCCTTCGTCCACAGGGTGGCCATCACCTCCTGCGTCGTTTCTTCCGCGAGCGCCGCGTTGGCGCCCGATTTCATCAGAAACGCCTTCACCCGCGGGGCAAAGTGCTGGAACAACGCCGCGAAGGCGGCCTGGTCCTGATGCAGCCGGATAGCCTCGATTTCAGCCACCCACGGAGCTGCGCTCACGCGTTCCTGTACGTTCACGTCGGCATCTTTCTGGGCGAAAGTGTCAGCCCTGGTTGTCAGCTTGGCGACAACACCATAAGACACATCCGGGTTGGATGCACGTTTTTCCTGACCCAGGCGTGCAGACGTTAACATGTTCATGATACGCGCCCTGCGCTCCGGTGGATCACCGCATGCAAAAGAATTTTTGAAACTCATCCATGGACTTCCTGCGTGCGTAAGAGGACGAGAATTCACGGGGTAAGAGGGCAGCTATATGCCATTTGAACACGGGGCCGGCGGCCCCAAGCGTATCGCTGTCATCGGCGGCGGCATTTCCGGGCTCAGCGCCGCGCACATGCTTTCCGGCGCCAATGCTGTCGTTCTTTACGAAGCTGAAGGCCGGCTGGGCGGCCATGCCCGCACCATCTTCGTCGGCGAAAAAGAACAGCCCGTCGATACCGGCTTCCTCGTTTTCAACTACGCGACCTACCCGCACCTGACCGCGCTCTTCCATGAGCTCGCCGTGCCGGTGGCGCTCTCGGACATGAGCTTTGGCTGCTCCATCGGGGACGGCTGGATGGAATACGGCATCCTCGAGCGCTCCGCGATCTTCGCGCAAAAACGCAACCTTCTGCGCCCGCAATTCTACAAGATGCTCGCCGACATGATCCGCTTCGGCAAAGAGGCCGACCGCATCGTCGATGACGAGATGACGGTGGGCGAGCTCATCGAGGTCATGGGGCTCGGCACGTGGTTCCGCGACTACTACCTCCTGCCCATGTCCGGGGCGATCTGGTCCACGCCCACGACGAAGATCACCGATTTCCCGGCGCGGGCGATGGTGAACTTCTTCGTCAATCACGGGCTCATGAAGGACAACGAGCAGCACGATTGGTACACGGTCGATGGTGGCTCCATCCAGTATGTCCGCCGGCTCCAGGCCGCGCTGGAAAAGCGGGGCGCGGACCTGCGGCTCGGCGCGCCCATCGAGGGCGTGCGCCGCCTGCAGGCCGGGGTCGAGATCAAGGCCCGGGGCGGCGAGTGGGAGCTCTTCGACGAGGTGGTCTTTGCAACCCATTCCGACGATACGCTGCGCCTTCTCTCCGATGCCACACCCCAGGAGCGCGCCGCGCTCGGCGCGGTGGCCTACCAGCCCAATCACGCCGTGATGCACTCCGATCCGGCCGTGATGGCCAAGCGCAAGGCCGTCTGGTCCGCGTGGAACTACACCGAAAGCGCCGAGAGCGACGTGATCGACCTCACCTACTGGATCAACCGCCTTCAGAACATTCCCGGGCCCACGGATTACTTCGTGACGCTCAATTCGCAGAAGGCGATCCGGGAGGAGCTGATCCACGACACCTACACCTTCCGCCACCCCGTCTTCGACACTGCCGCGCTCGAGGCCCAGGAGGCCGTGCGCCGCTTCAACGGGGCCAACAACACGTGGTTCTGCGGCGCCTGGATGAAGAACGGCTTCCACGAAGACGGTATCTCGAGCGCCGTGGACGTGGTCGAGGCCATCGAGACGCAGGCGGCGATGGGGGTCGCCGCGCAGTGAGCGCGCCCATCGAGCATATCGAGGGTCAGACCTATCACGGCCGCCGCGGCGAGACGAAGAACGCCTTTCGCTATTCCATCGACTACGTGCTCAGCGAGGCCGAGGGCCCGGTCCGCGGGCCGCTGGGCTTCGGGCGCAACCGCGCCGGGATCGCGTCGCTCCATGACAGCGACCATGGCGGGCCGCCCCATGCGGGCCGCGGAGCGCCTTGGGTGCGGGATGTACTGCGTGCCCATGACCTGCCGCAGCCCGCGCGCATCGCGCTCCTCGCGCAGCCGCGCTTCTGGGGCCATGTCTTCAACCCGGTCTCCTTCTGGCTTTGCTACGATGCGTCGGGCGACCTGACCATCGTGATCGCGGAAGTCACCAATACCTTCGGCGACCGGCATTCCTATCTCTGTCACACAGAGGACCTGCGCGCGCTCACCCGCGACGTGGAGGTGCGTGCGACCAAGGTCATGCATGTTTCTCCCTTCATGCCCGTGGAGGGTGGCTACCGTTTCCGGTTTGACATCACCGCGGACGCCATAGGCGTCTGGATCGACTACCGGCAGGGCAATGAAAACGGGCTCATCGCCACTCTGACAGGCGCGCGCCGCCCGATGACGACGTGGAGCCTGCTGCGCGCGGCGCTGCGCCGGCCCATGGGCTCGCGCCGGGTGCTCGCGCTCATTCACTGGCAGGCTCTGAAGCTCTGGTGGAAGGGCGTGCGCTATCGCCCGCAGCCCGTGGCGCCCTCGGAGGAGGTCTCCCGGTGACTGCTGCGGCGGTCTCCCCACTCCAGAACAGGCTTCCAGCCTATACCCTGTTCGGCGCGATCCTCGCGGCGGCGGGGCTGCCGATCTACATCTACGCGCCCCCCTATTACGCCGAGACCTACGGTGTGAGCCTCGCCGGGATCGGCGCGGTACTCTTCTGGCTGCGCCTCTTCGATGCCGTGCAGGACCCGGCGCTGGGCTGGGTGAGCGAGCGGCTGGGTGGCCGCCGCGGCCTCGCCGTGGCGCTGGGAGGCGGGTGCCTCGCGCTCGCGATGGTGGGGCTTTTCGCGGTCACACCGCCCTTCTGGCCGCTGGCGTGGTTCGCGCTGACGATCACGCTGCTCTTCTCGAGCTTCTCCTTCCTCAACATCAACTTCTACGCCCAGGGCGTGCAGAAATCGGAGTCAATCGAAGGGGGCCATGTGCGGCTCGCCATGTGGCGCGAGGGCGGCGCGCTCCTGGGCGTGTGTATCGCGGCCGTGGCGCCCACTCTGCTCGAGGGCTACGTCGCTGCGCCCTTTGCCACCTTCGCCTTCGCCTTTGCCGTCGTCGTGTTCTTCGCCGTGCTCGCCATGGCGCCGGAATGGACCCGCAAGATGGAGGCGCAGGCCACGCCCGTGAAGGTGATCCTGCAGGACACGCTGGCGCTGAAGCTCCTCGTGCTGGCGCTCGTGAATGCGACGCCGCTCGCCGTCTCATCCACGCTCTTTCTCTTTTTCGTGGAGGATCGGCTGGCTGCGCCGGGATGGGAGGGGCCGCTTCTCGTGCTCTTCTTCCTGTCAGGCGCGGCGGCCGCGCCGTTCTGGTCGAAGGCCGCCGAACGCTTCGGCCCGAAGCCCGTCCTCTTCACCGCCATGGTCACCGCGATCGCGGCCTTTGGCGGAGCTGCATTTTTAGATGAGGGCGATGTGATCCTTTTCGCCGTCATCTGCGTAACATCTGGTGCAACGATCGGAGCGGATCTCGTTTTACTTCCCGCCCTGTTCAGCGCGCGCATGGCGGCGATCTCCCCCAACGGAGGGCAGGGGTTCGGTCTTTGGTCGCTCGTGCAGAAATTCACGTTGGCGTTTGCCGCCATCGCCCTTCTACCGCTTCTTGAAGCCTCGGGGTTTGAAGCGGGGTCCGCAACACAACCCCCCGAGGCGCTGACACTTCTGACGATCCTATACGCACTTGTACCGTGTGGCCTGAAGCTGATTGCCATCGCGATACTCGCCCGGACGGATCTGACGAGGATTTAGGAGGAACAGATGGAATTGATCTATCTCTTGGCGGGGGCGGCGCTTGTGGTTGGCGCGTCACTTCTCGTCGCGACGCGCTGGTCGTTCACCGCGCAAAAGCCGCAGGACTATGCCACCAAGGGCCCGCAATTCGACATCCGTCAGCATCTGCAGGGGCCGATCCTCTGCGAAGGTGTGATCTATGGGCCCACGGGCCGCGTGACCTCCCGCTTCGTGGCAGATTTCGACGCGCAGTGGGAAGGCAATACCGGCGTCATGAAAGAAACCTTCCGCTATGACAGCGGCGAGGTGCAGGACCGCGAGTGGCGGCTGACGCTGGGCAATGACGGCACGATCAAGGCCGATGCGGACGACCTCGTGGGCCAGGGCTCCGGCCGGCAGGAAGGCAATGCCGTGCAGCTCAACTACAGCATTCGCCTGCCGGAGAAGAGCGGCGGGCACGTGCTCAGCACCACGGACTGGATGTATCTCGTGGAGAACGGGACGATCATGAACCGCAGCCAGTTCCGCAAGTTTGGCATCAAGGTGGCCGAGCTCGTGGCCACCATGCGCCCGAAGGAAAGCTGATGCGCAAAGTCCGCGGCAAACGCTACTGGCTCGTAGGTGCCTCCGAGGGGCTCGGTCGGGCGCTGGCGCTGGAGATGGCCAAGGCAGGGGCGGAGGTCATCGTCTCCGCCCGCAGCCAGGATCGTCTCGAGGAGCTGGTGGAGGAGATGGGCTCCGGGGAGGCGGTGGCCTGCGACGTCACCGACCAGGAAAGCGTTGATGCCGCGGTGGAAAAGATCGGCCAGGTGGATGGGATCGTCTACCTGGCCGGGGTCTACTGGCCCATGGCCGCCCAGGAGTGGGATGCCGAGAAGGCCACGATGATGGCCGAGATCAACGTGATGGGCGCGTTTCGCACGATTGGAGCGGTGCTGCCGCAGATGCTCGAGCGCGACGCCGGGCACGTGGTGATCACGGGCTCGCTCAGCGGGTTCCGCGGCCTGCCGAAGACGGTGGGCTACGGCGCGTCGAAGTCGGCGGTGATGTATCTCGCCGAGGGGATGCACGCGGATCTGAAGGATACCGGCATCGACGTGCAGCTGGTGAACCCGGGCTTCATCAAGACCCGGCTCACCGACAAGAACGATTTCCAGATGCCCTTCATCATGGAGCCCGGGGAGGCGGCGAAGGTGTTCTTCGATCACATGAAGCTGGGCGGCTTCAAGCGGAGCTTTCCCTACGGATTTTCGCTCCTCTTCCGGTTCTCGCAATTCTGGCCGGACTGGCTCTACTACCGGGTGTTCTCCTAGCAAAAGTCTTGCGAAGACTTTTGGGAAGGACCTTGCGAAGGTCCTTGGCCCACGTGGCGGTCGTTGGTCGCGACATCCAAGAGCCTTCGCAAAAACTCTTGGAAGGGTATTCGTAAAATCCTTTCAGTCGAGCGCGGCCAAGGCCCGCTCAAACTCCGCCTCGGCGCGCATCCATTCGTCCGGCATGGTCGGAAGTTTCAGCAGCGCGGGCAGGAGCTGGGCCGCGAAATCCTCCGAGCTTTCCACCGGCAGCATCGCGGGCAGGTTGTCGATGGCGGTGACGTCGAGCGGGGGCGTCTCGTGGACACGCAGCGCTGGCGCCTCCCACGGGGTGACGCGGTCGTAGACCTTGACCGGGGAGAAGTCGCTATCGGGATCGCAGGCGATGTCGCCGATCACCGAGAGTTTGCGCGGGGCGGTCTTGGCCGATGCGGGCACGAAGACCGGCGTGCCGGGGCGCGCAAGGATGCAGTTGAAGAAGATATCGTGGGCCAGCACCTCGGGAAACGGCCCGCCATGGGCGGTCTCCGCGAGATCCCAGAGCGTGGTGGGCACGCCCATATGCGTCGAGAGGTCTGCCGCGCCCCGGCCCACCCGGCCAAGCGCGCCGATGATGAGCGCGGAGGGCCGCGTGAAGAGCCCCGAGAGCTCCGCCTGCAGGTCGGCCAGGAGGGCCGGGGCGCTGTCGTAGCGGTGCACCGGCCCCGCGAGGCCCCCGCGCTGCTGCGCGGCCCAGCATTTCAGCGCCACGGCTGCACCCGCATAGCCTGCCCAGTAGCCGAAGGCCGCCACCCGGCGCCCCGCGCCATCGGTGAGATACTCGAGATCGAGCAGCGTGCCGCCGCCCGCGCGGAAACGCCGGAGGAGGGCCTTGCCCGCCGGTTGGCCCTTATAGGCGTGGCCGAACATGATGTGCCGGTGGCGGAGCGGCGTGCCATCGTCGGGCAGTTCCTTTAGGCCGAAAATGATGGCGTCCCCGGGCGCGTCGGGCCAGCTGCCTTCGGCCGCGATTTCTGCGCCGGCGTCCCGGTAGCCCGCGAGCGGGATCGCGCGCGCCGCGCTCTCTTCCACCGTCACCCGCGCGCCGCGCGAGCGGAGCGCGGTCACGCCCTCGGGCGTAAGGCCCACACGGGCCTCGTTGGCGCGTGGTTCGGCTCTGACCCAGAGATGCATGGCGGCCTCCTCAGTAATTCGTCTTGGCGTGTGCGCGCTCGGGCCCGTCGAGATGCGGCGTCGCGTTGAAGCCCGCGAGCATCGCCCCTTCGGGTCGCACCGCCACGCGGTGGATCGAGGTGTTGAAGATCGGCAGGAGGATATGGGCCATGCGCGTGGGATCGAGACCGAGGATCTGGCGGATCACCATGCCGATGACCCCGCCCGAGGTGATGCAGATGACACGCCGCCCGGGCTGCTGGGCCTCGGCGATGACCTCGGCGATGCGGGTCTCGAAGGTGGCAAAGCTCTCCTGTCCCTGGATCTCGGCCGCGTGCCAGGCCTCCATGACGATGGGGATGTGCGCCGCGAAGCCCGTTCCATCGGGGCGCGGGATGCCTCTCGCCTGCTCAAGGGCGTCCGAGAGGTTGAAGTAGTCGAGCTCGTTGAGCCGTGGATCGAGCCGCGCCGGAGTGAGCCCCATGCCCGCGGCTGTCTCTCGGTGCCGCCGCAGGGAGCCCGAGAGCACGAGGTCGAACGCGGCCTCGGTCTCCCGCAGGTGCGCGCCGAGCCACCGTGCCTGCGCGTGGCCGAGCTCCGAGAGCCGGTCGTAGCTCGCCTCGTCGGTCGCTTCCGAATTCGCCTGCCCGTGTCGGACAAGGATGATCTCGCCCATGGTGCGCCTCCTCCCGCGCTTCCTTTCAAAGGGCTGCGCGCGCTGCAAGCACTGGATGCCTCCGGCGGCCCTCCGGGGGAGGTACGGGGCACAAAGAAGCCCCAAGACGCGCATCGCCGCTTCTTTTTGTGCCCGGTTTCTTTGTGCCCCGTACCTCGGGGAGCGCGAGGGGCTGGCCCCTCGCTCCCGCCGTGGCCAGTGGCGCGCGGCTCCGATCGGAAACGCGAACGGCCCCCATGGCGGAATTCGCCGCTTCGCCGTCGCATACGGGGGCTCGCGCCAGACCCGTGCCATGCTCTATCGTCGGGTCGGAGGGAGGCCTTGATGGCACAAACAGTCACATTCACGCTCGATGGGCGCGAGGTCGAGGCGCGGCCGGGGCAATCGATCTGGGAGGTCGCCCGGGGCGGCGGTCTCACGATCCCGCATCTGTGTCACAAAGACCAGCCCGGCTACCGCGCGGATGGCAATTGCCGGGCCTGCATGGTGGAGATCGAGGGCGAGAGGACGCTGGCTGCGTCCTGCATACGGCAGCCCTCGGAGGGCATGGTCGTGCACACCCAGAGCGCGCGGGCCGAGGCGGCGCGCGCCCTCGTGATGGAGATGCTGGTCACCGACCAGCCGGAGCCCGAGCGGGCCCATGATCGTTCCTCGCATTTCTGGGAAATGGCCGATGCGGGCGGCACGGGAGACGGGGCCGACGGGGTCCAGGGCACCGAAGCCGCCCCACGCTTTCCAACCCTCGAGGCCGAGCGCATCCCGCTTCTCGACGACAGTCACGTGGCCATGGCCGTCAATCTCGATGCCTGCATTTCCTGCGGGCTCTGCGTGCGCGCCTGCCGCGAGGTCCAGGTGAACGATGTCATCGGGATGGCCGGTCGCGGGGCCGATGCCTACCCCGTGTTCGACCTGGGCGACGACATGGGCGCCTCCACCTGCGTGGCCTGCGGGGAATGCGTCCAGGCCTGCCCCACGGGTGCGCTGATGCCCTCCTCGGTGACGGAGGGTGCGGGCGTGGGCGACAGCAAGGATTACGACAGCGCCGTCGAGAGTGTCTGCGCGTTCTGCGGCGTCGGCTGCCAGATCTCGATCAAGGTGAAGGACGGGCGCGTCAAGTATGTCGAGGGTATCAACGGCCCGGCCAACGAGGGGCGGCTCTGCGTGAAGGGTCGGTTCGGCTACGACTACATCCATCACGGGCACAGGCTCACCGTGCCCCTTGTCCGCCGGGCGGGCGTGCCGAAGGGGCTCAACGTCGATCCCGGCAATTGGGGAGAGGTGTTCCGCGAGGCGAGCTGGGACGAGGCGCTCGACATCGCCGCCGGCGGGCTTCGCGGTCGGGGGCGCGAGGTGGCGGGTTTCGGCTCGGCCAAGTGCACCAACGAGGAGGCCTACCTTTTCCAGAAATTCATCCGGCAGGGATTCGGCCACAACAACGTCGATCATTGCACGCGGCTGTGTCACGCCTCCTCGGTGGCCGCGCTCATCGAAAACGTGGGCTCGGGCGCTGTCACGGCCACCTTCAACGAGATCGAGAACGCGGACGTGGCCATCGTGATCGGGGCCAACCCGCTGGAGAACCACCCGGTCGCGGCGACGTATTTCAAGCAGTTCGCCAAGCGCGGCGGCAAGCTTGTCGTGATGGATCCGCGCGGACAGGCGCTCAGCCGGTTTGCCACGCACATGGTGCAGTTTCGGCCTGGAGCGGATGTGGCGTTGCTCAATTCGATCATGCACGTCATCGTGGAGGAGGGGCTCTACGACGCGCAGTACATCGAGGCCTATACCGAGAACTGGGAGGCCGAGAAGGCGCATCTGTCGGGCTTTGCGCCCGAGGACATGGCGCATCTGACGGGGATCGCTCCGGAGACGGTCCGTGCCGTCGCGCGGGACTGGGCCACATCGCAGGCCGGCATGATCTTCTGGGGCATGGGCGTGAGCCAGCACATCCACGGCACCGACAATTCGCGCTGCCTGATCTCGCTGGCGCTCATGTGCGGGCATGTGGGGCGCCCGGGGACCGGGCTCCACCCGCTCCGGGGGCAAAACAACGTGCAGGGCGCCTCCGATGCCGGGCTCATCCCGATGTTCCTGCCGGACTATCAGAGCGTCATGGATGACGGCGTCCGCTCGGCCTTCACGGAGGTCTGGGGGACGGAGGATTTCTCGAGCGAGAAGGGGCTCACGGTCACCGAGATCATGGACGCGGTCCACGAGGACCAGATCAAGGCGATGTATATCCTGGGCGAGAACCCGGCCATGTCGGACCCCGACGTGGCCCATGCGCGGGCCGCGCTCGCCAAGCTCGATCACCTCGTCGTGCAGGACATCTTCGTCACCGAAACGGCGAACTATGCCGATGTGATCCTGCCCGCCTCCTCGCTCTACGAGAAGGCAGGCACCGTCTCGAACACGAACCGCACCGTGCAGATGGTGCGGCCCGCCGTGGCGCCGCCCGGCGAGGCGCGCGAGGACTGGTGGATCCAGGTGGAGCTCGCCAAGCGCTGCGGATTGCCCTGGACCTACACGCATCCGCGCGAGGTGTTCCACGAGATGACGCTCAACATGGCCTCGCTTTCCAACATCACCTGGGCGCGGCTCGAAGGAGAGGCCGTGACCTACCCGTCGCTCGCGCCCGATGATCCCGGGCAGACAGTGGTGTTCGGCGACGGCTTCCCGCGGCCCGAGGGGCGCGCGCGGTTCACGCCCGCCTCAGTCATCCCGCCCGATGACACGCCCGATGCAGACTTCCCCATGATCCTGACGACGGGGCGGCAGCTCGAGCATTGGCACACGGGCTCCATGACGCGGCGCGCGCGGGTGCTCGACGCGGTGGAGCCCGAGGCCAATTGCACGCTGCACCCCGGCACGCTCAGGCAGCTGGGGATGGAGCCGGGGGACATGATCCGGCTCACGACGAAGCGGGGCTCCATCGAGATCATGGCGCGGGCCGACCGGGCGGTGGCGCCGGACATGGTTTTCCTGCCCTTCGCCTACGTGGAGGCGGCGGCCAATATCCTCACGAACCCGGCGATCGACCCCTACGGCAAGATCCCCGAATTCAAGTACTCGGCGGTCCGTGCGGAGCCCGTCGAGCGGAAGATCGCGGCGGAGTAAGGAAGCGCCCTCGAAGGCGATTGGGCACGCCTTCTTCGCCGCGCCGGACCCATCCGCTTCAAAGCCCTTCGCAGGGCTTTCTTTCTGCCCCTAGACCGGCACGTTTTCGGAGGCATCGCCCCCGTCCTCGGCGAGCCAGGCCTCGGCCGAGGCCTCCTGCCCGGGCTCGAAGGCCCGGATCGAGAGCCCTGGTATGATCGCGCCCTCGATCTCGGCAGCGGTGCGGATCCAGGCCTGATCGCTCACGACGGCGGCGCGCCGGATCTTGCCGATGAGCCCGAAGAGCTTGGGCATGTAGCCGAACTCCACCGCGAAGGCGCCGGGCGTGGGCATCGCGAAGCCCGTGATGCGGTAGAGCATCCGGCCTTCCTCCATGCCCTCGGCGGCCTCGAGCAGGGCATTGAGCCCTTCGGTCATGCCGGCGCTGTCCACTTGGCCCTGAATGGTTAGATCGATGCGGTTCTGGGCGGTTTTGGTGACTTTGATCATGGCAGGTCCTCCACTCGTTAAATGGGCACCCGCCTCCGCTGCCGCAATGTCAGCGACGCAGCCGCGCCATGAGGACGGGCAGTTCCGGGGGCGGCGTCCCCGTCCGGCGATAGACGGTGCCATCGGTCGTCCGCTCCAGCATGGCGGCGCCGTTCATGACCCGGCGTAGCGTGGCGGCGTCTTGGAAGGTGTGGAGCTTGTCCAATGCGCGGCTCACCTCTCTTTCCGTCATCTCCCCTCGGGGCAGGCGCGCCCAGAGTGCCCAAAGCGCAAGGGTCTGCACCGCGCGTTTGGCGGGCCACGCCGTCAGGCGTGCCGCGCCGTCAAAGCGGGTGAGCGTGCGTTCGACGAGCCGCGCGTCGATGGCAGATACTGGCTGCGCGAGCCTGCGTGCGGCGGCTTGGCGCGCGCGCAGGTGCTGCACATTTTCGAAGCCCGCTGCGCGGGCCAGGGCATGCATCAGCCGCAGGTGGCCGGGCGTGGCATCGCCGAGTTCGCGCGCGAGCGCCCTCGCGAAGGCCGAGACATCCTCGACAGGCAGGGAAAGTGTTGTCCGGGTCATGATCTGTCCTCGAAGGGCGCGTGCCATCGTGTCACTGGTCGCCCTTGGTGACACGGCGCCCCAAGGTGAAGCGTTCCGGGTCGCAAATTTGGCAGGTTTAGCCCTCCGTGCGGGAGGTGGCGACGCCTCGGTTTCTGCCGACCGCACCGCAGGTTAGCGCAGGGGCCGCACGCTGCCCAGACCCTCTAATTGAACGATCGTTCAAAAAAAGAATTTGACGCGCAAGATCATTCCTCCATTGTCTACTTTGCGCCCAGGAAGTTGCCCAGAGAGGCGGCAAGGGCGAGGGAGACCCTTGATGGCTGCGACGACCCCAAGCGCCCCAGCGCCCCGTTTCCAATCCGTGCCTGCGCTCCTCGACAGGAACGCGACGGAGTTCGGTGCCTCGGCGGCCTACCGGGAGAAAGAGCTCGGCATCTGGCAGAGTTGGAGCTGGGCCGAGACCGCGCGGGAGATCGAAGGCCTCGCGCTCGGGCTCCTGACGCTCGGCGTGGCGCCGGGCGATCACGTGGCCATCCTCGGGCGCAACCGTCCCTATCTCTATTGGTCAATAGTTGCGGCGCAATGCGTGGGCGCGGTGCCTGTCCCGCTGTACCAAGACGCGGTGGGCGAGGAGATCGCCTATGTCCTCGACCATTGCGGCGCGCGCTTCATCATCGCGGGCGATCAGGAGCAGGTGGACAAGGTCCTCGACATCCAGGAGAGCCTCGAGGGGCTCGAGCACATCGTCTACCTCGATCCGCGCGGCATGCGGAAATACGACCACGCCAAGCTCACGCAGTTCGACAAGCTACAGGAGGCGGGGCGTGCCGCGGGCGACACCGCGGAGCTCGCCGCGCGCAAGGGCGCGCTCGATTACGACAGCACCTGCGTGATGCTCTACACCTCGGGCACCACGGGGCGGCCAAAGGGCGTGGTGCTCTCGAACCGCAACATCATCGAGACCTCGCGGGCCTCGGCAGAGTTCGACCGGCTGCGCGTGGGTGACGAGGTCTTGGCCTACCTGCCCATGGCCTGGGTGGGGGATTTCATCTTTTCCATCGGGCAGGCCTATTGGACGGGCTTCTGCGTCAATTGCCCCGAGAGCGCGGACACGGTCATGCACGATCTTCGCGAGATCGGCCCGACCTACTATTTTGCCCCGCCGCGTGTCTTCGAGACGCAGCTTACCACGGTGATGATCCGCATGGAGGATGCCGGAAAGTTCAAGCAGTGGCTCTTCAAGAAGTTCATGGATCACGCCAAGTTCGTGGGGCCGAAGCGCCTCGACCGGAAGCCGGTGGGCGCGCTCGACCGCCTGATCTACGCGCTGGGAGAGTTCTTCGTCTTCGGGCCGCTGAAGAACACGCTGGGCCTCTCCCGGGTGCGCGTGGGCTACACGGCGGGCGAGGCCATCGGGCCCGAGATCTTCGATTTCTACCGCTCGCTCGGCATCAACCTGAAGCAGCTCTATGGGCAGACGGAGGCGTCGGTTTTCATCACCCAGCAGAAGGACGACGAGGTCCGGCCCGACACGGTCGGCACGCCCACGCCGGGGGTAGAGATCAGGATCGACGACAGCGGAGAGGTCTACTACCGCTCGCCCGGTGTCTTCGTGGAGTACTACAAGAACGCCGAAAGCACCGCCGGGACCAAGGATGCAGAGGGCTGGGTCGCCACGGGCGACGCGGGCTTCCTCGAGACCGACACGGGCCATCTCCGGATCATCGACCGCGCCAAGGACGTGGGCAAAATGGCCTCCGGCGCGCTCTTTGCGCCGAAATACGTGGAAAACAAGCTCAAGTTCTTCCCCAACGTGCTCGAGGCGGTGGTCTTCGGCAATGGTCGCGAGACCTGCACGGCCTTTATCAACATCGACCTCACTGCCGTGGGCAACTGGGCGGAGCGCAACAACATCGCCTATGGCGGCTACCAGGAGCTTTCCCAGCACCCGCAAGTGCGCGAGACGATCCGCGAGCACGTGGAAGAGGTGAACCGCTCGGTGGCAGAGGATGAGATGCTCAACGGCTGCCAGATCCACCGGTTTCTTGTTTTGCATAAAGAGCTCGACGCCGATGATGGCGAGCTGACGCGCACCCGCAAGGTCCGCCGCCGGATCATCGAGGAGAAATACGCCGACCTCATTACCGCGCTTTATGACGGCTCCGACACCGTGAGCACGGAAACGGAAGTGACCTATGAGGACGGCCGCAAAGGCTCGATCAAGGCCACGCTCAAGCTGATGGATGCCGCCACCGTGCCGGTGGAAGTGAAGACGCTGGAGGCCGCGGAGTGAGACCTGAACGTGCATTTCCCGTCCCGGGCATGACCCGGGACCTCTCCCCTGCGGAAGGTGGAGGCTCCGGGTCAGGCCCGGAGCGTGTGGGGCCCCAGGCCACGCCATCGCCGAAAGACCAAAAGTATGCTTGACCAAACCCAAGGCTACACCACCCCCGACGGCCGCCAGATCGGCGGCGTTCTGATGGAGATGAAGAACATCACGCTCCGCTTCGGGGGCGTGACGGCGATCAAGGACATCTCCTTCGACATCCACGAAGGCGAGATCCGCGCGATCATCGGGCCCAACGGCGCGGGCAAGTCCTCCATGCTCAATGTGATCTCGGGGTTCTACACGCCCCAGGAGGGCGAGGTCTTTTACAAGGGGAAGCCGCGCCCCGCGATGAAGCCCTACGAGGTCGCGCGGATGGGCGTGGCGCGGACCTTCCAGAACATCGCGCTCTTCGAGGGGATGACGGTGCTCGACAACGTCATGACCGGCCGCCTCAATCACATGAAGGCCGGCATCCTCGCGCAGGCGGTCTGGTGGGGGAAGGCCCGCGACGAAGAGATCGCAAACCGCGAACACGTGGAGCGGGTCATCGACTTCCTCGAGATCCAGGCCATCCGGAAGACGCCCGTGGGGCGGCTGCCCTACGGCCTGAAAAAGCGCGTGGAGCTGGCGCGGGCGCTGGCCGCCGAGCCCTCACTCCTGCTGCTGGACGAGCCCATGGCCGGCATGAACGTAGAGGAGAAGGAGGACATGAGCCGCTTCATCCTCGACGTGAACGATGAATTCGGCACCACCATCGCGCTCATCGAGCACGATATGGGCGTGGTCATGGACCTGAGCGACCGCGTGGTGGTGATGGATTACGGCAAGAAGATCGGCGACGGCACGCCCGTCGAGGTGCGCAGCGATCCCACGGTGATCGAGGCCTATCTCGGGGTCGAGGCATGAGGGCGGTCATGGGAGGACGCGGCTGATGTACGATATATTCATCGGGCCCTGGATCGAGATGTTCGCGGCGCCGGACTTCCTCTTGCAGGTGCTGTGGGAGGGGCTCGTCTCGGGCATCCTTTACGCGCTCATCGCGTTGGGCTTCGTGCTCATCTTCCGCTCGAGCCGGATCTTCAACTTCGCTCAGGGGATCATGGTGGTCTTTGCCGCGCTGACGCTCGTGGGCTTTCACGCGGCCGGCGTACCGGCGTGGATCTCCGTGGGGTTGACGCTCGGCGTGATGCTCGTGCTCGCGGTCACGATCGAGCGCGTTGTGCTGCGCCCGCTTGTGGGCCAGCCCGACATCATTCTTTTCATGGCCACGATCGGGATCACGCTCTTTCTCATTGGCTTCGGCGAGACGGTCTTCGGCGGCGAGAACAAGCAGATGATCACGGAGGAGCTGGGCATTCCCACGGGCTCCGTGCTCCTCGAGCCCTTCGGCGGGCTGCTGATCCTGGAGCAACGGGACATCACGGCGGTGGTGGTCGCGGCACTCCTCGTCGTGGCGCTGCTCGGGTTCCTAAATTACACGCGGATGGGCCGCGCCGTCCGCGCACTGGGCGATGACAGCCAGGCGGCGCTCTCGGTGGGCATCTCGCTGCAGACAATCTGGGTGCTCGTGTGGTTCATCGCGGGGATCATCGCGCTCGTCACTGGCATTGCCTGGGGCAGCCGGGCGGGCGTGTCCTTCGCGCTCGAGGTCATCGCCTACAAGGCGCTCCCGGTGCTGATGCTGGGCGGGCTCGAGTCGATCACGGGCGCCATCGTGGGCGGGCTCATGATCGGGATGCTCGAGAAGCTCTTCGAGATCTACTGGGGCCAGCCGCTCCTCGGCGGCGGCACCGAGGCATGGTTTGCCTACGTGCTGGCGCTCGTGGTGCTGCTCTTCCGGCCCCAGGGCCTCTTCGGGGAGAAGATCATTGAGCGCGTTTGAGGCCTCGGGCGCAAAGCGATCTCAAGATCGCGTCCACGGCTTTTCGAAAAGCCTTGGGCCGGGCGGAGAGGGTTGTCTCCTCGGCTCGCTGAGCGCCGGGCCCGGCCCAAATTCCTTCAAAGGAATTTGCCAAGACTTTTCCCAAAAGTCTTCCCGCCCAGCGGCCACCGCCGCGCATGGAAAATTTTTTGAAAAATTTTGGGCGCTTTAGGATGCAACAGGTCTGGATCATCCTTCTGCTTCTCGGGGTCGTGGCCAACGCCATCATCGGCTGGCTGGCGTTCCAGGATGGGGCCACGGGGCAGGTGACCACCTCCGTGATCCTCGGTGCGCTCTGCGCCGCCGTGGCCTATCTGCGGATCAAGCAGATGGAGGGGAAGTGATGCCCGCATCCGCCCTTCACCGCGCCTGGCGCGTCGCGTGGCTCTGCGCCGGGATCGGGCTCGCCCTCTGTGCCGGTCTGGCCATCCTGCTCTTTACCGTGGCGCAGGACGATCTGGCCTTTCGCGGCGCCGACAGCCTCGGGGCGCCTGACGCGCGCTTCGCGATGGTTTTCTACGGTGCGGTGGCGCTCCTCTGCGCCGCGCTGAGCGTGCTGGCTTTCTGGACGGGAAGGACCCTCTGATGCTTTACAGGACCGCTGGACAGTTCAAGACGACCTACCGCGCCGACCAAGCGCTTTTCCCGGTCCGGCAGGATGCGTTTCTCCTCGGGGTCATCCTCGTCTTCGCCTGGGTGATCTTCCCGATGACGGCGTCGGAATTCACCTTCCAGACGCTGCTCATCCCCATCCTGATCTATTCGCTCGCGGCGATGGGGCTCAATATCCTCACCGGGTACGCCGGGCAGCTCAGCCTCGGCACCGCGGCCTTCATGGGGGTGGGGGCCTATGCCTGCTACAAGCTCATCGAGGTCATGGACCCGATCCTCGCCATCCTCGCCTCGGGTGTCTTCAGCGCCGGGATCGGCGTGATCTTCGGTATCCCCTCCCTGCGCATCAAGGGCTTCTACCTCGCCATCGCCACGCTCGCCGCGCAGTTCTTCCTCGTCTGGCTCTTCGAGAAATGGGCCTGGCTCTATAACTACAACGCCTCCGGCGCGATCCAGGTGCCCAATCTCGACACGTTCGGCATCTTCGTCACCGGGCCGCAGGCCACCTCGATGACGCAGTACTACGTGATCCTCGGCATCGTCACGGTCATGACGATGCTTTGCATCAACCTCACCCGCGGGACCCTCGGCCGGACATGGAAAGCCACGCGGGACATGGACATCGCCGCAGAGCTCATCGGCATCAATCTGATGCGCTCGAAGCTCACCGCCTTCGCTATCTCGTCCTACATCGTGGGTGTGGCGGGGGCGCTCTTCGTCTTCATGTGGCGCGGCGCGGCAGAGCCCAACCTCTTCGACATCCCGCTCTCGTTCCAGATCCTCTTCATCGCGATCATCGGCGGGCTGGGCTCGATCCTCGGCAATTACCTCGGCGCCATCCTAATCGTGGGCCTTCCGGTCGTGCTCAACACGGTGCCGGGCCTCATCGGGCTCGAGATCAAGTCCGCGACGGTGGAGCACATCAACGTCATGATCGTGGGTGCGCTCATCGTCTTTTTCCTTATCATCGAGCCGCACGGTCTCGCCCGCCTCTGGGCGCTGATCCGTGAAAAGCTCATCATCTGGCCATTCCCGCACTAGAACGGGCAGGCCCTCCACACTCGTCTCAGGGAGGAGACACCACAATGAAGCACTTCACCAAACTGGCCGCGGCTGCGGCTCTGGCCGTGAGCGGCGTGGCCGCGGCGGCAGAGAGCCTCTACGTGCCCAATCTCAGCTACCGGACTGGCCCCTTCGCCTCCACCGGGATCCCGCTCATGAACGGGCAGCTCGACTATTTCGAGATGCTCAATGCACGCGACGGCGGCATCGGCGGGGTCATGATCGACTTCGAGGAATGCGAGACGGGTTATTCCACCGAGAAGGGCGTGGAGTGCTACGAGCGCACGAAGAACGAAGCCATCGTCACGCAGCCCTGGTCCACCGGCATCACGCTGCAGGTCCTGCCGCAGACCAATGTGGACCAGATCCCGATCCTGGCACCTGGCTACGGCTTTTCGCCCATGGCCGACGGGCGCACCTTCCAGTGGGCCTTCAACGTGCCGGGCGGATACTGGGATGCCGCTGACATGATCGTGCAGTATCTCGGCTCCGAGGAGCCGCTCGAAGGCAAGAAGATCGCGTTCCTCCATCTCGACCATCCCTACGGCAAAGAGCCGCTTCCGCTGCTCGAGGCCCTCGCGGCCGCCAACGGCTTTGAGCTTCTGCCGATCCCGGTGGGCCTCAACGAGATGCAGAACCAGTCCTCCCAGTGGCTGCAGATCCGCCGCGAGCGTCCCGATTACGTCGTGATGTGGGGCTGGGGCGCGATGAACGCGGGCGCCATCACCGAAGCCGTCAAGACGCGCTACCCGATGGACCAGTTCATCGGTGTCTGGTGGTCCGGCCAGGACGCAGACCTCCGCCTCGTGGGTGAGGACGGCGCGGGCTACAAGGCCATCTCCTGGTCCTACCCGAACCAGGATGCGCCGATCCAGGCCGAGCTGAAGACCCATGTCGTCGACACGGGCAAGACGCTTTCGAACCCGGAGGAAATGCAGGGCGTGTTCTACCAGCGGGGGCTCGTCATGTCGATGATCCTCGCCGAGGCCATCGCCGGTGCGCAGGCCGAGTTCGGGACCGCGATGATCGATGCCACGCAGCTCCGCTGGGGGCTCGAGAACCTCGACATCACCGAGGCCCGCCTCGAGGAGCTCGGCATGCAGGGCATGGTCCCGCCGTTCTCCACCTCCTGCGCCAACCACACCGGCCATGCCGGTGGCTGGGTGATCGAGTGGAACGGTACCGAGTTCGACCGCGCCTCCGAGCTTCTGAAGCCCCGCGTGGACGAGTATCGCGAGCTCCTGGCCGCCTCTGCCGCCGACTATGCCGAGCAGAACGCGCCCTGGGCCGTGAACGAAGACTGCAACGCCGAGAGCTGATCTCGGCCCTGGCGGCGCGCCGCGTTCATGCGCGCGCCGCCGACGCCTTGCCTCCCATGCTGCGCCTCCTTGCCATCATAGGCCTCTTCGTCCTGTCGGCCTGCGCCACGGGCAGCCCCACGGGGCCCACCTGCGTGGCCCTCGAGTCCTTCGGCGGGTCGGATGCTTCCGCGCGGGCGGCGGCGCTGAGCGACGGCATGGGCGCTGCACTCGAAGATGACATCGCAAATGCCATGTCCGCGCCGATGGCGGCGAGAAACAGCGCCCGCCGCTCCGTCCTCGCGATCTCCGCGGGGGGCCAGAACGGCGCCTTCGCCAGCGGCTTTCTGACCGGCTGGACGGCCCGTGGCGACCGGCCCGATTTCGACATCGTCACCGGAGCATCCGCCGGCGCGCTCGTGGCCCCCGTGGCCTTCCTCGGCCCCGACTTCGACGCCGACCTCAGGCGCAACACCGGGATCGGGGACGAGGACATCTTCCGCCGCCGCGGCACCCTGACGGCCCTCCTATCGACCTCCTTTTTCGATACTTCGCCCCTCGAGCGGCGGGTGCGGGAGCTCTATGCGCGCACGGATTTCTGGGACGCGCTGATCGCGCAAACGCAATCGCGACGCCTCCTCCTCATCGGCGCCACCGACATCGAGACGGGTCGCTTCCAGCGCTTCGATTTCGCGAGCTTGCTGCGTGCCGACAAACCGGTGGACTCAAAGAAAGAGTGCCTCGTGGAGGCCACGCTCGCCTCCGCCGCGATCCCGGGCTTTTTCCCGCCGCGCAAGATCAACGACCGGCTCTTCGTGGATGCCGGCGTGCGGCAGGCGATCTTTCTCGACGAGATCGTCGAGGAACTGAACGCGCGCCGGGGCGCGGGCGGCACGGACGTCTACCTTCTCATCAATGGAACCCTCGAGTTCCCCGATAGCGCGGTGGAGCCACGGCTCCTGTCGCTCGTGGGGCGCAACCTCGAGATCCTCACGGACGAGGGGATGCGCGCCTCGATTCTCCGCGTGCTCGCGCGCGCTGAACTCAACGGCTGGACGCTGCGCGCGGCGGCCATCGAGGAGCTGCCGGAGTGCAGCGACGCCGACGGCGCGTTCTTCTCGCGCTGCGTGACCGAAGGCCTCTTCGATCACGGGCAGGAATTGGCGCAGCGGGCCGATCCGTGGCTCAGCGTCCGCGAACTCAGGGACGCCCTGGAACAAGGGAGAGTGGAACGATGAAGGATATGGCCGTGGAGGAGGAGGTGCTCCTCGACGTCAACAACATCGAGGTGATCTACAATCACGTGATCCTCGTCCTGAAGGGCGTCTCGCTCAGCGTGCCGAAGGGCGGGATCACCGCGCTTCTGGGCGGCAACGGCGCGGGCAAGACGACGACCCTGAAGGCCATCTCCAACCTCCTTCACAACGAGCGGGGCGAGGTGACGAAGGGCTCCGTCGTCTACCGCGGGGAGCGGGTCCAATCCCTGAACCCCGCCGCGCTCGTGAAGCGGGGCGTCGTGCAGGTCATGGAGGGGCGGCACTGCTTCCAGCACCTGACGGTGGAAGAGAACCTCCTGACCGGGGCCTATACGCGCGGCGATGGCGCGGCGAAGATCGCCGAGGATCTGGAGCTCGTCTATTCCTACTTCCCGCGGCTCAAGGAGCGACGGAAAAGCCAAGCGGGCTATACCTCGGGCGGCGAGCAGCAGATGACGGCCATCGGGCGCGCGCTGATGTCGCGGCCCGAGACGATCCTGCTCGACGAGCCCTCCATGGGGCTCGCGCCGCAGCTCGTGGAGGAGATCTTCGGGATCGTGAAATCGCTCAACGAGAACGAAGGCGTGTCCTTCCTCCTCGCCGAGCAGAACACGAACGTGGCGCTGCGCTTCGCGCATTACGGCTACATCCTCGAGAACGGGCGCGTGGTGATGGACGGGCCCGCCGCCGAGCTGCGCGAGAACCCGGATGTGAAAGAATTCTACCTCGGCGTCAGCGAGGAGGGACGCAAATCCTTCCGCGACGTGCGCTCCTACCGCCGCCGCAAGCGCTGGCTGAGTTGACCCTGGGGGCCAGCCCCCAGACCCCCGGAGTATTTTTGGCCAATGGAAGATAGGATGCGTGCGGCGTGGTATGAGCGGTTCGGCGCGGGCTCCGAGGTGCTGGAGGTGGGGGAGATGGACGTGCCTGAGCCGGGGCCGGGCGAGGTGCTGATCCGTCTATACGCGTCTGGGATCAATCCGAGCGATGTAAAATTGCGGGCCGGGGCGCGGCCCGGGGCGGAGATGGCATATCCGCGCGTGGTCCCGCATTCCGATGGCGCGGGCGTCGTCGTGGGCGGCGCCATGGCCGAGGGCACGCGGGTCTGGGTCTGGAACGCGGGTTGGCAGCGGGCCATGGGCACGGCGGCGGAATATGTGTGTTTGCCGGTGTCACAGGTCGCTGAACTGCCTGACGGGACCAGCTTCGCCGAAGGGGCCTGCCTCGGCATCCCGGCGATGACGGCGTGGTACGCGCTCGACGGCGTGGGGCCCGGCGACACCGTCCTCGTCACGGGCGGGGCGGGCAGCGTGGGGCGCTATGCCTGCCAGATGGGCGCGCTCCTGGGCGCACGTGTGATCACCACGGTCTCCTCCGCCGAGAAGGCGGCCCATTCGACATGCGCGGACTGGATCAACTACCGCGACGCGGATGTCCCGGAAGCGGTGATGGACCTGACGGGCGAGGCGGGGCTCGACAGGATCGTGGACGTGGATTTCGCCGCCAACCAGACGGTGGCGGTGGCCTGCCTGAAGCCCGGCGGTGTCGTGGCGAGCTATGCCTCGGCCTCCCGCATGGTGCCGGAGCTCCAGTTCTACCCGCTCATGTTCAAGAACATCACCTTGCGGATGCTGATCGTCTACCAGCTCGCGGGCGCCGACCGCGCCCGGGGGACGGAGGCGCTCAATGCGTGGCTCGCGGCAGGGGCACTGCGCCACGCGGTCGTCCCCGGTGGCGGTCTGGAGGATATCGCCGCGGCCCATGACCGCGTGGCGACAGGCGAGAAGCTCGGGACCGTGGTCCTCGAGATGCCAGACGGCTGACGCCCGGCTACTGGCCCGCCGCCCGCGTCTCGAAACGCAGACCGAGCGCCGTGCGGGGGGCGAACCCCTCCCAATAGGTATGGTCTTCGGCCTCGCTGCCGTCTTCGTTGAGCGAGACCACCCCCTCGTCCGAGACCTCGACGAGATCGAGGAGGGCGGCGCGCCCTTCTTCGCCCTTGAGATGGAGGTCGAGGAAGGCGGTGGCGAAATGCTGGGCGATGTTGTTCATGCGCGTCGTGTCCCAGACGGCATCGGCATAGTGCTCGAAAGGGATGAAATCGAGCGTGTCGACCGGCGCGAAGCTTTCAAGCGGCGCTGGCATGGGGGCTGCGGCGTTGTGATTGGCGTGGTTGAAGGTGAGGAGGTGGCGCTCGGTGCCCGTGGCCTCCTCGAAGATGGCGCGCATGGCCGAGTAGATCGAGACGTCGTCCATGCTGCCGGCCATGACCATCAGCGGGCGGGAAAAGCCTGCCATGCCCTCGGCATCCCAGAAGCCCGTATTGCGGCCCCAGGGGCCGATGGCGATGACGGCCTTGAGGCGCGGGTCGTCTGCAAGCGCGGCATGGCTCTCGGAGCCCGCAAGATGGGCGCCGAGGAGGCCGCGCGGCGCGCCCCATGCGTATTCGGTGGAGGCTTGCGTCACCCCCGCGCCTCCATAGATGAGCGCGCCGTAGCCGCCCATGGAATAGCCGATGACGGCGGCGCTCGAAGTGTCGGCGATGGCAGCGATATCCGCGCCCACGACGGCGGCCTCGCCCATCTGGTCAAGGACGAAGCGCTGGTCGAGCGGGCGGTTCACGAGGGTGGAGCCGAAGGCGGCCTGATCCGAATAGGTGCTGTCGGTGTGGTCAATGGAGACGGTGACGTAGCCCTTCGAGGCGAGGTTTTCGCCCAGATGGGCCATGAGCATCCGGTTGCCCGGATAGCCGTGGGAGATGACGACGACGGGGAAGCTCCCCTCTGCCGCGGGTGGAGCGTCACGGGTGGCCATGCCGGTGAGCGTCGCGGGGGTGAGACCGTCGCGGATGACCGTCTCGTAGGTCGTGCCGGGCACCGTTCCTGCCGCCGCCGGATACCAGAGCTCCACCGTGAGCGGGCGGTCATAGGTGGGGATCGCGGCCTCGGTGACGCCCAGGATGTCGATCCGGCCGGGATCGGTGAGCGTGAGCGTCCGCACGCCCACAAGCAGGTCGCCATGGGCCGCGAGCGCGGGCGCGTCGGGGCGGATGAGATCGATCCGGTTTTCAGCCATGGCTCGGGCTCCGGCGAGAAGGGCTGCGAGGACGAGGACTGCGCGGGCGAGATGGGACATGGGGCTCCTCCGAGGGCTGCTCGCGCATTACCTAGCCTGAGATGCGCCCATGGCAGCGGCGGGGTTTCTCAGCTTTGCAATTCGGCCAGCCGCGCGAGAGCATCCGCGCGGCTGTTGCGGATATTGGGGCGCGTCCCGCGGGCCTCCATGCGCAGGCGGATGTCGGTCTCCGTCTCCGCGCCCGGCGCATAGCGGACGGTGCCGAGAGAATACGCGGCTTCGCAGGCGGTCTTGCGCTGGTCATAGGCCACCCAGGCGCCAGACTGGATGCGGAAGTGATTGTAATCGACGAGAAACCACCACTTGCGCCCCGTCGCCCGGATGGCGTGTTCCAGCCAGTTGTAGATGTCGTGGACATCGCGGCTGTGCTCCATGTCGACATAGCTGAAATCGATGTCGAGGCGGTCTTCTTTGGGCCGAAAGACGAAGCGCTTGGTGAACGAGGCGCGGCGGAAGTTGGGGATATGCACCACGCGCTCGCGACGTTTCGAGGGCCGCGCCTTCAGGGCCTCCCATGCGTCGGTGCGGCTGGCGAAGAGATTTTCGTCATAGAGATCGGTGCCTCTGGTGCGCGCGATCTGCTGCCGTGTCAGATCGCTCTCGTCCACATGGACGGTGCCCATGGAATGGGCCGCGTGGCACTCCTTCCCGCGGCGGGTATAGGCAAACCATGCCTCGTCCCACACGCGGTAATCGCCGTTCTTAACGAGAAAGAACCAGAGCCCCTCGCCGCTTTCCGCGATGCGGGCCTCGAGCCGGTCATAGTAGGCATTGGCATGGGCGCTTTCCTTGAAGACGAGACCCGCGAGGTCGATCTCGAGCACCTCGGCGGCCTCGTGGAGCGTGATGCGCGCGTCGAGCGCTTCGGGAGAAAAGGCGTCCATGGCCGTTGTCCTATCGCCATTGCGCCAGCCGCGCCAGCGGGCCTAGGGTAAGGCTCGGGAGGACGACCATGACATTCTTCGACGAACTTGAGACCCGCAGCGCCGATGCGCGGGCGGCCGGGCTGGCGGAGTGCCTGCCCGCGCTCATCGCGGGCGTGCAGACGCTTCCCGGCTATGCGGGGCTGAAGGACTTCGACGCCGCAGCGGTCACCGACGCGGCCGCGCTGGCCAAGCTGCCAGTCCTGCGCAAATCCGAGCTCGGCGCGGCGCAGAAGGCCGCCCCGCCCTTTGGCGGGTTCACGGGGCCCGTGGATTTCACCCATGTCTTCCAGTCCCCGGGCCCGCTCTACGAGCCCGGCCGCTTCGGGCAGGATTGGTGGCGGTTCGGGCGCTTTCTCCATGCCACGGGGATCGGCGCGGGCGATGTCGTGCAGAATTGCTTCAGCTACCATCTCACGCCCGCCGGCATCATGTTCGAAAACGGCGCGCGGGCCGTGGGCGCGGTGACGCTGCCCGCGGGCACAGGCCAGACGGAGCAGCAGGCCACCGCCGCGGCGCATCTGGGCTCCACCGCCTACGCAGGCACGCCGGATTACCTGAAGGTGATCCTCGAGAAGGCCGATGAGTTGGGCCTCGCGCTGTCCTTCGCCAAGGCGGCGGTCTCTGGCGGGGCGCTCTTCCCGTCGCTTCGGGACTACTACACTGGGCGCGGCATCGCCTGCCGGCAGTGCTATGCCACCGCCGATCTGGGCAACATCGCCTATGAGAGCGAGGCGATGGAGGGGCTCATCTGCGACGAGGGCGTCATCGTGGAGATCGTGACACCAGGCACCGGCGACCCGCTGCCGCCGGGCGAGGTGGGCGAAGTGCTGGTGACGTCCCTCAACGCCGATTACCCGCTCATCCGCTTCGCCACGGGGGACATGTCCGCCGTCTTGCCCGGCGAGAGCCCCTGCGGACGCACCAACATGCGCATCAAAGGCTGGATGGGCCGGGCCGACCAGACTACGAAGATCAAGGGCATGTTCGTGCGCCCCGAACAGGTGGCGGCGCTCGTGGCGCGGCACCCCGAGGTGGGCCGCGCGCGGGTCATCGCGGGGCGCGACGGGGAGGCAGACACCATGCTCGTGCGCCTCGAGGGCACCGCTGACGCAGCCGCAGCCTACGCCGCGTCGGTCAAGGAGCTTCTGAAGCTGAGCGCCGAGATCGAGGTCGTGGAGGCGGGAACGCTGCCCAAGGACGGCGTGTTGATAGAGGACACGCGCAGCTACGAGGGCGGCTGATATCGCATAACGGCCGCCCCCGCGCCACATGCTGCCGAGACCACCTGGGAGACTGCCATGCCCCGCCGCCACCTCTTTGCCGCCGCGCTCTGCCTCGCGGGCGCCCCCGCCCTCGCCGACGTGGCGATCCTTCTGTCCATGGACACGACGAGCCGCAGCACGGAGCGACAGATGTCGCGCACCCTCTCGGACCAGGGCTTCACCGTGGTCACGGAGCGCTCCGCCGCGACGGGCGCGGTGACGCAGGCCTTGGCCGAAGGGTTCGAGGCGCTCGCGCCGGAGGAGCGGGTCATCGTCTACATGGGTGGGCAGACGGCCCTCGTGGGCACCCGGACCTACCAACTCTCCCGGGTGACGGACCGCGCGAACACCTTCACTGTGGCGCGTGACGGCGTGGAACTCGGCCCCGTGCTCGAGGCGCTGGCGGGTTATCCGGGGCGCGCGGCGCTTCTCATCGCCACGGAGGCCGACGCCGTGCGTGTGGGGCCTGGCGCCGTCGAGGCGCGGGTGACGGAGATGCCTGCGGGCGTGGCCCTCGTGGAGGGGCGGGAAGACGCGCTCCTCGCCGGTCTGGCGGCGCTCGACGCCGAGGAGCCCATTTCGCTTGCCCGGGCCTTTGCCGGGGCGGAGATTTCGGGCTTTGCACCCGAAGGCGTGGCGTTTGCCCGTGCGGTCGCCGCCTTCATCCCCGAGGAGACCGAGGAGACCGGGGCTGATGCTGCGCCCGACGAGGATGCGCTCTTCTGGCAGTTCACGCAGCAGATCGCCAGCGAGGGCGCCTACACCGCCTACCTCCGGCGCTTCCCCGACGGTGCGTTTCGCGCGGAGGCCGAGGCGGCATTGGCCGCGCTAGCTCCGCCGCCGGCACTCAGCCCCGAGGAGGAGGCCGAGGCCGCCGAAGCGGCGCTCGGACTTGATCGCAACGAGCGGCGCGGCGTGCAGCAGGATCTGGTGCTTCTGGGCTACAACACGCGCGGCGTGGACGGGATCTTCGGCCCCGGCTCCCGGGGCGCGATCACGGCGTGGCAGGAGACGCGGGGCTTCGAGGCGACGGGCTTTCTGACCGGCAACCAGCTCATCGCACTCCGCAACCAGGCAGAAACCCGGCGCGCGCAGATCGCGGCAGAAGACGAGGCCTTCTGGGCGCGGACGGGGGCGAGCGGCGCGGAGGCGGACCTGCGCGCCTATCTCGAGCGCTATCCCGAGGGCCGCTTCGCGCAGACGGCCCGCGCCGACCTCGCCGAGATCGAGGGAGCGCGGCAGGCCGAACGCGATGCCGCCGAGCGCGCCGCCTGGGACGAGGCGCGCGCCACCGACACGCAGGCGGCCTACAGTGATTTTCTCCAGCGCTACCCGGAGGGTCGCTTCGCCGGGGATGCACAGGCTCGCATCGCCGAGCTCAACGGTGCATCGCGCGGGGCGAGCGATGCACAGATCGCCCAAGATCGCGCGCAGGAGGCGGAAGTGCTCGCCAACCCGATCGCCCGGCTTCTCGCCGAGCGCCAGCTCGCCGCGCTCGGGCTCGATATCGGGCCGGTGGACGGGCGCTTCACGAATGCCACGCGGCGCGGGGTCCAGGCTTTCCAGCGCAGCCGCAACCTGCCGGCCACGGGCTTCGTGAGCCGGGCCACCGGGGTGGCACTCTTGGCCTCGGCGGGCCGGTAGGCGGGTCTTCCCGCCCGGACAAGAACGCGCTGAGAGCCGGCAACGAAAAAGGCCGCTCCCGAGGGAGCGGCCTTTTCTGCATGATGCGACCCGGGCGTCAGCCCTGGCGTGCCTTGAAGCGGCGCTGCGTCTTGTTGATGACGTAGACGCGCCCCTTGCGACGCACGATGCGGCAGTCGCGATGGCGGTTCTTGAGAGAACGCAGCGAGTTCTTGACCTTCATGGCCTGTCTCCTCTCCATCGGGCCGCGGTGAAGCCCGGGGTGAACATGGTGGACACGACTGGGATCGAACCAGTGACCCCTTCGATGTCAACGAAGTGCTCTACCGCTGAGCTACGCGTCCGTTGAAGCCGTGCGCAGAGCAAGCCCTGCGTCAGGATGCGGCGTATAAATGCGGCCTTGTCAGGGATCAAGGCCTTTTGGACCGGCCTTCGCGTGCTATTGTCTCTCGTGTTGGAGGAGAGCAGGCCCGTGCCAAAGAGCGCCTATACATTGCTTCGCCCGGAAGCTCAGACGACCGGTGTGGTCTTCGCGTCGCCGCATTCGGGGCGCGACTACCCGGAATGGTTCCTGAAGCAGACGGTGCTCGACGAGCGGACGATTCGCTCCTCCGAGGACGCTTTTGTCGACCGGCTCTTTGAACGCGCGCCGAGCTTCGGGGCGCCGCTCCTGCTCGCGGGCGCGCCGCGGGCCTTCATCGACCTCAACCGCGCGGCAGAAGAACTCGATCCCGCGCTGATCTCGGACCTGAACAAATCGGCGCACAATCCCCGCGTGGCCTCGGGGCTCGGTGTCGTGCCGCGCGTTGTCTCCAACGGCCGCGCCATCTACCGGGGCAAGATCACCCGCGCGGAGGCGGAGGCCCGGATCGAGAGCTTTTGGCAGCCTTACCACACGCGCCTGCAGGGCCTCCTCGACGAGGCGCGGGCGAATTTCGGCACCGCCGTCCTGATCGACTGCCATTCCATGCCCCATGAGGCCATCGAGAACAGTCGCGGCGGCGCGCGCCGCGCGGATGTGGTGCTCGGCGACCGCTTCGGCGCGGCGGCGGCCTCGGACATCGTGGATTGCGTAGAGTCGGCCTTCACCAATGCCGGGCTCCGCGTGGCGCGCAACGCGCCTTTCGCGGGCGCCTATATCGCGCAGCAATACGGGCGCCCCTCGCGGCGTCAGCACGTGGTGCAGGTGGAGCTCGATCGCGCGCTCTATATGAACGAGGCCACGGTGCAGCCGAGCGCGAACTTCGCGGCCTTCCGCGCGCTCATCTCCGAAGTGGTGCGCGAGGTCTGCGAGATCGGGCGGCCTCTCGGGCATCAGCTCGCGGCCGAGTAGCGCCTAGCGGAGCGTGCGGCCCTTCAAGATCGCATCTGCCCCGAATTTCTCCCTGATCTTGTCGGTGGCGAGCTCGGCCCGGGCGCGCTTTTCGCCCAGCGGATCGAGGAGATCGCCCGCGAGCCCCGCCTCGGCATCGCTGAGGTCCGAGAGCCCCACGCCGAGGAGGCGGTAGGGGCTCTTGTGATCGACGGCGTCGAAGAGCCCGCGCGCGGTACGGTAGAGCTTGTCGGCGATGTTGGTCGGCTCGTGGAGCGTCACGCGGCGGGTGACGAGGGAATGGTCGGCGCGCTTCAATTTGAGCACGACGACGCGGCCTGCCATGCCCTTGGCCTTTGCGCGGTCGGCGACCTTTTCGGCCATGCGCCAGATATGCCCGTCGAGGATGTCGGGGTCGGCGGTGTCGGCGCCGAAGGTCGTCTCGTTGGAGATGCCTTTGACGCTCGGGTCCCGGGCCACGCGGCGCGCATCCTCGCCGCGCGCGAGATGCCAGAGCCGCGCGCCCATGGAGCCGAAGCGGGCAAAGAGGTCGTCCCGCTCCCAGCGCTTGAGATCGGCGAAGGTGCGGATGCCAGCCTTGTCGAGGGAGGCCTGGGCCGCGGCGCCCACGCCCCAGATGAGGCGGACGGGCTTGTCATGGAGGAAGTCCGCCGTCTCGGCTTTGCCGATGATCGAAAACCCGCGGGGCTTTTCGAGGTCGCTTGCGACCTTGGCGAGGAACTTGTTGTGCGAAAGCCCGATGGAGCCGGTAAGCCCGAGCTCGGTGCGCATGCGCTTGACGAGCCGCGCCAGCATGACGGCCGGCGGCGCACCGTGGAGCCGCGTGGTGCCGGAAAGATCCATGAAGGCCTCGTCGAGGGAAAGCGGCTCGATGGAGGGGGTCATCTCCTCCATCATCGCCCGGATCGCGCGGGAGGCCTCCACATAGGCGTCGAACCGCGGCTTCACGATGACGGCGTCCGGACAGAGCTTGAGCGCCTGGAACATGGGCATGGCCGATTTCACGCCGCGGATGCGGGCCACGTAGCAGGCCGTGGAGACGACACCGCGCCGCCCGCCGCCGATGATGACCGGCTTCGAGGCGAGTTCGGGATTGTCGCGCTTTTCCACCGAGGCGTAGAAGGCGTCGCAATCCATGTGGGCGATGGTGAGATCGAAGAGCTCTGGATGCGAGATGATCCGCGGGCTCCGGCAGGCCGGGCAGCGCTTGCCTTCCTCGAAGGTCTCCAGGCAATCTCGGCAGAGAGCGGGCATGGCCCCTATTTATGCGCTTTCGGCGGGCGGCGGAATGCCTCCGGCGGAGGTACGGAGCACAAAGAAGCGTGGAGCGCACTCCCATGGACCAGGATGCGGCGGAGGAGGGCCCCTTCATCGGGGCGAAAGTGGCGCTTTTCATCGGCGCGCGGCTTCTCGTGATCCTGCGGGACGAGGATCGCGACATCCCCTGGCCCGGCTGGTGGGATTTCCCCGGGGGCGGGCGCGAAGGCGCCGAGACGCCGGAGGCGGTGGCGATCCGCGAAACCCGCGAGGAGGTCGGGCTCGCCCTCGACCCCGGCGCCTTCGTCTGGAAGCGGCGCTACCTGACCTCGACGCGGGAGGGGACCTACTTCTTCGTGCAGCACTTGCCGGCCGGGGCGGAGACGGGCGTGATGTTCGGCGGGGAGGGGCAGCGCTGGGAACTATGGCACCCGGAGGCCTATCTTGCCCATCCCAGGGGCATCCCGCACTTCAAGCAGCGGCTTCGCGCATATTTGCATCATCACTTGGCGTCATGATCACTATGACGCGAATTGAATTGCGCGACTCGGGCCAACGCGCGCAATATGTTCGGCATCAGACCTCTGGTCGGGAGAGCGCAGCATTGCTGCCGCCGAAGGAGCAACCGCCCCGGTAAACTCTCAGGCAAAGGGACCGGTCAGAGGGCAATACTCCGGAGAGCTCGCGCACATCACGCGGGCACCGAAGGCGCAAGCGAGACAGCTTCCCAAGGGCTGTACCGCGAAAACGCTCAGGTCATGAACGGAGGGGGCTGCTTTTGCGCGCCGCGTGCGCCGAGAGGAGCTTGGACATGGATCACATCGCCGTCATCGGAGCCGGGATCACCGGCATCACCACCGCTTTCCAGCTCCACCAGAGGGGCTTTGCCGTCACGGTGATCGACCGGCAGCGCTACGCGGGCATGGAGACCTCATTCGCCAATGGCGGGCAGCTTTCGGCTTCGAACGCGGAGGTGTGGACGAACTGGGGCACGGTGCTCAAGGGCCTGAAATGGATGCTGCGCTCGGACGCGCCGCTCCTCGTGAACCCGAAGCCCTCCTGGCACAAGATCAGCTGGATGGCCGAATTCCTCGGCAACATCCCGAACTACCGCAAGCACACGGTGGAGACCGTGCGCATGGCGCTGGCGGCGCGCGCCACGCACCAGGCGATGGCCGATATCGCGGGGGTGGATTTCAACCTCGCGCGCGAGGGGATCCTGCATTTCTACGAGACCGACCGGGAGTTCGCCGCCGCCCACAAGGTCACCAAGCTCTACGCCGAGGGCGGGCTCACCCGCCGCGCGCTCACGCCGCGCGAGATCCGCGAGATCGAGCCCACGCTGAGCGGAAACTACGCGGGGGCGTTCTTTACGGAGAGCGACTATACCGGCGACATCCACAAATACACGGCTGGCCTCGCCGGCTGGCTCGAGCGGCAGGGCGTGCGCTTTGTCTACGGCGCGCCGGTGGAAGCCGTCCGCGAGACGCAGGCTGGCATCGAGATCGATACCGGGCGCAAGACCATCCACAGCGACGCCGTTGTCGTCTCCGCAGGCATCGGCTCCCGCACGCTCGCGCAGCAATTGGGCGACCGGGTGAATATCTACCCCGTCAAAGGATACTCGATCACCGTGATGCTCCGCGACCGTGCCTCGCAGCAGGCCGCGCCGCAGGTCTCCCTCCTCGATGACAAGGCCAAGATCGTCACCTCGCGCCTCGGGCCGGACCGGTTCCGCGTGGCGGGGACGGCGGAGTTCAACGGGGAGAACCGCGACATCCGCGATGACCGGATCCGACCGCTCGTGCGCTGGGTGGAGACGCATTTCCCCGGCGTGTCCACCGAGGAGGTCGTGCCGTGGGCCGGGCTGCGCCCGATGATGCCCTCGATGATGCCGCGGGTGGGCCAGGGCCGCTCGGCGCGGGTCTATTACAACACAGGGCACGGGCATCTGGGCTGGACGCTGAGCGCGGCCACGGCGGAGATGGTTGCGGCCGAGGTGGCGCGGGAACGGCACGGCAAACGCGCCGTCGCGATGGGAGGCGCGGCGGTCGTCTAGCGCTTCACGGGCCGTGAATGTGTCGCTATGTTGTGGCAAAAGCCATTAAGGACACATCACATGGATTTCGAGCAGCTCCTCTTCGCCTTTCTCGGTGACAATGCCTTCCTGATCGTTCTGGCGATCTTCCTCATCGTTGTGGTGTTCGCCGGGGTGCGGATCGTGCCGCAATCCGAGCAATTCGTGGTGGAGCGCTTCGGGCGGTTGCGCTCGGTGCTCGGGCCGGGGATCAACTTCATCGTCCCCTTCCTCGACCGCGTGGCGCACCGTGTCTCGATTCTCGAGCGGCAGCTGCCGACGATGAGCCAGGACGCGATTACCACCGACAACGTGCTCGTGCAGGTGGAGACGAGCGTCTTCTACCGCGTGACCGAGCCGGAAAAGACGGTCTACCGGATCCGCGACATCGACCCGGCGATCCAGACGACGGTGGCGGGAATCGTGCGCTCGGAGATCGGGCGCCTCGAGCTCGACGAGGTGCAGACCAACCGCTCCACGCTCACGGCGACGATCAAATCCTCGCTCGCCACGGTGGTGGATGATTGGGGGATCGAGGTGACGCGGGCGGAACTCCTTGACGTCAATCTCGATGAGCAGACCCGCGCCGCCATGCTCCAGCAGCTCAACGCCGAGCGCGCGCGTCGCGCGGCGGTGACCGAGGCGGAGGGGCAGAAGCGCTCCGTCGAGCTTGCCGCGGATGCCGAGCTCTATGCCGCCGAACGCGCCGCCGAGGCACGGCGGGTGGAAGCCGAGGCGGAGGCCTTCGCCACCGCCGTCGTGGCGGCGGCCATCGCCGAGAATGGGCTCGAGGCCGCACAATACCAGGTGGCGCTCAAGCAGGTGGAGGCGCTCAATGCGCTGGGCGGCGGCCAGGGGCAGCAGACGATCGTCCTGCCTGCCAACGCGCTCGAAGCCTTTGGCGACGCATTCAAGCTCCTGGGAGGACGGTCATGAACTTGGCATTTGTCTGGTGGGTCTGGGCGATTTTCGGCCTCGTGCTCGGGATCCTCGAGATCGTGGTCCCCGCGGCGGTTTTCCTCGGGTTTGCCATCGGCGCGGGCGTGGTGGCGATCCTTCTGGCGATCGGCGGGGCCACCGCTGTGGGCGGATCCGTGGGCTGGATGCTCGTGATCTTCGCCGCGACTTCGCTCATCGCGTGGCTCATCCTGCGCTATGTGTTCCGGCTGCGCATCGGGCAGCAGGTGAAGGTCTTCAAGTCCGATATCAACGACTGAAGAGGTCGGCGCGGGGATGCGCCTCGCGCTGCTGGCCCACGGGCGCATTTTTCCAGTGATAGGTGGACCGGCTGTCAGTGGAGGCGGTTCGGTCGTTTAGCCTGCGCCGAGCTGAGCTCGGCGACGATGGCCTCTGCCGCCGCGCGCGGGTCTGGGGCCTGCCAGACGGGGCGACCGACGACCACGTGATCAGCGCCCGCGGCGATGGCCTCGGCAGGGGTCGTCACGCGCTTCTGGTCTCCCAGCGCTGCTCCCGCGGGACGGACGCCCGGCGTGACGATGAGGCGGTCTTGCGCGCCCGGGAGCGCGCGGATCGCAGCGGCCTCGCGCGGGGAGGAGATGACACCGTCCGCACCCGCCTCGAAGGCGCGTGCAGCACGCTCCGTGGCGATCTCGGAGAGGTCCCCCGGCTGCATGAGCGCGGCATCGAGGTCGGCGCGGTCCAGCGAGGTGAGCACCGTCACGGCCAGGATCTTGAGGTCCTTGCCTGCCGCACCCTCCTTGGCCGCGCGCACGACGTGCGGGTCGCCATGCACGGTGAGGAAATCGAGGTTGAATTGCGCCAGGCCGCGCACGGCGGCCTCGACCGTCGCGCCGATATCGAAGAGCTTCATGTCGAGGAAGATGCGCTTGCCGTGCTCGTCCTTGAGCTCGTTGGCCAGGGCGAGCCCGCCGCCGGTGAGCATGCCGAGCCCGATCTTGTAAAACGACACGCTCTCCCCGAGCCGCTCGGCCAATTGCAGGCCCGCCAGCGCATTGGGGACATCCATCGCGACGATCAATCTGTCATCCATGGCGGCGGGGTAGGCGTGCGGCGTGGGAATGACAAGCGGTTGCTTCGCGCGGACGGCCCCGGGGAGCGCGCCGAAGTCTCTGGGTGATGCGGGCGTAGCGCTTAGGCGACGTGGCCGCTGCTCCCCACGCGATCCGCCCGGCCCGTTCTGCCCGCCTTCCCAATGGGGCGCAGGGAGCGGGAGAACTTCAGCCGCACCTCGCCACTAAGCACCTCCGGCATGCGGCGCACCTGCCGAATGGCCTCGCCGATGAGAATGGCATCGGGCTGGATGCGCCGGGAGGCCGGCGCGCGGCACTGGAGCGTCATCACCCGCGTGCCGTCATCCTCCGCGAGGATGACCTGCACCTTGCCAAAGACCTCGTCTCCCATGGCGGTGAACGCCATGCTCAAGACCACGATATCGAGAAGTGTCATGGGCCCCTCCGCCTGCTGATCACAGGGTAGCGAGGCAGCCTTAATGAGACGTAAAGCGATGCCGTGCTTCCTTGCGCGCCTTACCCCGGAGCTTGCGCCGGGGGCCTGCAGCTCCCATTTACGTGAGAGGCCCGAGGGGCGTGCCGCGATGGGCGGGCGCAACATGGGTGCTGAGAGAAGGAGAGACCGATGAACTTGGAGAGGTTCACCGAGCGCGCCCGCGGGTTTCTGCAGGCTGCGCAGACCATTGCCGCCCGCGAAAGCCATCAGCGGCTCACCCCCGAACATCTTTTGAAGGCCCTGCTCGACGATGCCGAAGGGCTCGCAGCCAACCTAATCAGCCGCGCCGGCGGTCAGCCGGGCGCCGTGCTGCAGGCCGTGGATCTCGCCGTGGGGAAGCTCCCGAAGGTCTCCGGCGACGCCGCGCAGGTCTATGTCGACCAGACCCTCACCAAGGTGCTGGGCGAGGCGGAAGCCATCGCCAAGAAGGCCGGGGACAGCTTCGTGCCCGTGGAGCGCATCCTCATGGCGCTCGCGATGGTGAAATCAGCCGCGAAGGTGGCGCTTGAGCAGGGCGGCGTGACGGCGCAGGCGCTCAACGGCGCGATCAACGATCTCCGGAAAGGCCGCAAGGCCGACAGCGCCTCGGCCGAGGACAGCTACGAGGCGCTCGAGAAATACGCCACCGATCTCACCGCGCGGGCGCGCGAGGGCAAGATCGATCCCATCATCGGCCGTGACGAGGAGATCCGCCGCGCCATGCAGGTGCTCTCGCGCCGCACGAAGAATAACCCCGTCCTCATCGGTGAGCCCGGCGTGGGCAAGACCGCCATCGCCGAGGGCCTCGCGCTGCGGATCGTCAACGGCGATGTGCCGGAGAGCTTGCGCAACAAGCGGCTCCTCGCGCTCGACATGGGCGCGCTCATCGCGGGCGCGAAGTACCGCGGCGAATTCGAGGAGCGGTTGAAGGCCGTCCTGAATGAGGTGACGGCGGCAGCGGGCGAAATCGTGCTTTTCATTGACGAGATGCACACGCTCGTGGGCGCGGGGAAGGCCGACGGGGCGATGGATGCCTCGAACCTCCTGAAACCGGCCCTGGCCCGGGGCGAGCTCCACTGCGTCGGCGCCACGACGCTCGACGAATACCGCAAGCACGTGGAAAAGGACGCGGCCCTAGCCCGGCGCTTCCAGCCGCTCATGGTGCACGAGCCCACGGTGCCGGACACGATCTCCATCCTCCGCGGGATCAAAGAGAAGTACGAGCTGCACCACGGCGTGCGGATCGCCGACAGCGCACTCGTCTCCGCGGCGACGCTCTCGCACCGCTACATCACCGACCGCTTCCTGCCGGACAAGGCGATCGACCTGATGGACGAGGCCGCCTCGCGGCTCCGGATGCAGGTGGATTCGAAGCCCGAGGAGCTCGACGCGCTCGACCGCCAGATCCTCCAGCTTCAGATCGAGGCCGAGGCGCTGAAGAAGGAGGATGATGCTGCCTCCAAGGACCGCCTCGCCGCGCTCGAAAAGGAGCTTGCCGATCTGCAGGATCAATCCGCGCAGCTCACCGCCAAGTGGCAGGCCGAGCGAGACAAGATGGCCTCCGCCCAGCAGGTGAAGGAAGAGCTTGACCGTGCCCGCGCAGACCTCGACCGCGCGAAGCGCGAGGGCGATCTGGCCCGCGCAGGCGAGCTCAGCTACGGCATCATCCCCGAACTCGAAAAAAAGCTCGGCGAGGCCGAAGACGCCGAGGACGTGATGGTCGAGGAGGCCGTGCGCCCCGAACAGATCGCGCAGGTCGTCGAACGCTGGACGGGCATCCCCACCTCGAAGATGCTCGAGGGCGAGCGCGAGAAACTCCTCCGCATGGAGGAGGCGCTCCATGGCCGCGTGATCGGTCAGGAGCCCGCCGTGCGCGCGGTGGCCAATGCCGTGCGCCGGGCGCGCGCCGGGCTCAACGACGAGAACCGGCCCTTGGGCTCCTTCCTCTTCCTCGGGCCCACCGGCGTGGGCAAGACAGAGCTGACGAAGGCGGTGGCCGAGTTCCTCTTCGACGATGACAGCGCGATGGTGCGTATCGACATGTCCGAGTTCATGGAGAAACACGCCGTGGCCCGCCTCATCGGCGCGCCCCCGGGATACGTGGGCTATGACGAGGGCGGCGTGCTCACGGAGGCCGTGCGGCGTAAGCCCTACCAGGTCGTGCTCTTCGACGAGGTGGAGAAGGCACATCCGGATGTCTTCAACGTGCTCCTGCAGGTGCTCGACGACGGTGTCCTGACCGATGGCCAGGGCCGGACGGTGGATTTCAAGCAGACGCTCATCGTGCTGACGTCGAACCTCGGCGCGCAAGCGCTCAGCCAGCTGCCCGACGGCGCGGATGCAGGGCAGGCCAAGCGGGACGTGATGGACGCCGTCCGCGCGCATTTCCGCCCCGAGTTCCTCAATCGGCTCGACGAGACGATCATCTTTGACCGCCTCGGGCGGCAGGACATGGACGGCATCGTCACGATCCAGCTCGCCCGCCTCGAGGCGCGGCTCAAGGCCCGCAAGATCGCGCTCGAGCTCGATGACGGCGCGCAGAAATGGCTGGCGGATGAAGGCTACGACCCTGTCTTCGGAGCGCGGCCCCTGAAGCGGGTCATCCAGCGCGCGCTACAGGATCAGCTTGCCGAGATGATCCTCGCGGGCGACGTGAAGGATGGCGAGACGATCACCGTCTCGGCCGGCGCGGACGGCCTCATCGTGGGCGACAGGCTCAGCGCCTCCGAGCGCCCGCGCCCGGATGACGCTGTCATCCACTGACGATGCGAGGGGCGCTGCCCCTCGCGCTCCACGAGGTACGGAGCACAAAGAAACTGGGGCGGGCTCATGATACGAGGCCGCCCCTTCTTTGTGCCCTGTACCTCCCCCGGAGGGCCGCCGGAGGCTCCCGCTCTTAGCCGTCGCGCAGGGAGGGGAGACCGATGCCCGTGCTCTCGAACCCGCCATCTACGGCGAGCGTCTGGCCTGTGATGTAGCTGGCCTTTTCCGAACACAGGAACACGATGGCGTTCGCCAGTTCCGCCTCCGTCCCGTAGCGCCCGAGCGGGATCGCGTCGTGGTAGGCGTCGATGATGTCCTGTGTGTGAACGGCCATGGCGAGTTTCGTGCGCACGGGGCCGGGTGCGATGGCGTTGGCGCGGATGCCGTATTCGCCCAGTTCGGCGGCCTGCTGTTCGGTGAGCGCGATGACGGCGGCCTTGGAGGTGCCGTAAGCCACGCGGAGCGTGGAGGCGCGCAGGCCAGAGATCGAGGCGATATTGACGATCGCGCCGCGGGTCTTCTTCAGCTCGGGCACCGAGGCCTGGCTCACGAGGAAGGTGCCGTCGAGATTGACGCTCATCACGCGGCGCCAGCGCTCGAAGTCGGTCTCTTCGATGGGGCCGAAATCGGCGATGCCGGCATTGTTGACCAGCGCATCGATCCGGCCGAAGCGCGCCACGGTCTCGCGCACCATCTGCGGGGCGTGCTGCGGATTTGAGATATCGAGGGGGAGTGCCAGCGCGCCCTCGGGCGCGCTGCGGGCGAGCTCTGCCTCGTCCCAGTCCACGAGGGCCACCTGCCAGCCATCGGCGAGAAACTGGAGCGCCGTTGCAAGGCCGATCCCGCGGGCGCCGCCGGTGATGAGTGCGGTCTTCGGTTCTGTCATGGCGCGACGAAAGCCGCTTCGCGCGCCGCGAGCAAGCGCAAACGAAAAAGGCCCCGCATGGGCGGGGCCTTCTCGAGATCCTCAGGTGGGGAATCAGCTCTCCGGCGGGAGGATGACGCTGTCGATCACGTGGATCACGCCATTCGAGGCCTCGATGTCGGCGGAGACGACGCTGGCCGTGTTGACCATGACGCCGTCATCAAGATCGATCATGATCTCGGCGCCGTTCACGGTGGCGGCCATCATGTCGTCGGAGAGGTCGGTGGACATCACCTTGCCCGGCACGACGTGGTAGGTGAGGATCGCCACGAGCTGGTCCTGGTTCTCCGGCATCAGAAGCGTCTCGACGGTGCCCTCGGGCAGCGCGGCGAAAGCCTCATCCGTGGGCGCGAAGACGGTAAACGGGCCTTCGCCCTTCAGCGTATCCACGAGGCCCGCGGCGGTGGCGGCTGCGAGCAGCGTCTCGAACGAGCCGGCCTCGGCTGCGGTGTCGACGATATCCTTCGAGCTCATCGCGAGGGCGGACGTGGCGAGCGCGGCGGAGGCGGTGAGTGCGAAAAGGGTCTTACGGATCATGGCTTTCTCCTGATCATACAGTGCGGCACCAGCCGCGGATGCGTGAGAGATGGGTGTGCTTCCGCGGGCTTCCATGCGCGCGGACCCGCTTGTGGCCCGGTTCTGCCGATTGACCGGGCCCGTGGCCGCGCTAAGCCGCGCATGCCGCGCGTTTCCAGTCACGTAAGTGTCAACGGGGCCGGTCCCGCCGTGAGGCGATAGTGCGCATTTATTGGGCTTCGGGGGACGTCACGCCTCGGGCGCGCCGTGTTACAGCCGTGCACGAGGCTGTCAGTGGAGTTGCTTTGGCCCGCTGCTCGCTCTTCATTAAACGCCAAGGCAAGGGTCGCAGGAGAACGGAATGGCGCAGCGCTGGAAAAACACCTTGGGTTGGAACGACGTCACGCCCGAGGCGGGCTGGCTCAACCGTCGCCAGATCATCGCCGGTGCGCTCGGTGCCGGCGCGGCCTCCATCGCCGGTCCGCTCGCCGCGCAGGTCGATAATTCCAACCTCGAGCCCAACACCTGGGAGGAGATCACCTCCTACAACAACTTCTACGAGTTCGGCACGGGCAAGGAAGACCCGGCACGCTTTGCCGGGCAGCTCACCACGCAGCCCTGGTCCATCGTGGTCGATGGCCTCGTAGACAATCCCGGCGAATACGCCCTCGAGGACCTCATCGGCGGGCTCGACG
>JBCAYL010000003.1:240000-241306 GCA_038533575.1 Pseudomonadota bacterium
AGTCTTAATAGGGCGTCGAGTTCGTGGGATCAGACCCGAAACCGAGTGATCTAGGCATGTCCAGGATGAAGGTAAGGTAACACTTACTGGAGGTCCGAACCCACACCTGTTGAAAAAGGTCGGGATGAGGTGTGCCTAGGGGTGAAAGGCCAATCAAACTCGGAGATAGCTGGTTCTCTGCGAAATCTATTTAGGTAGAGCGTCATCCGAATACCCCGGGGGGTAGAGCACTGGATGGGTAATGGGGCCCCACAGGCTTACTGATCCTAACCAAACTCCGAATACCCGGGAGTACTAGATGGCAGACACACTGCGGATGCTAACGTCCGTAGTGGAGAGGGAAACAACCCTGACCGGCAGCTAAGGCCCCCAAGTAACGGCTAAGTGCGAAAGCAGGTGGGATGTCCAAAACAACCAGGAGGTTGGCTTAGAAGCAGCCATCCTTTAAAGATAGCGTAACAGCTCACTGGTCTAAATAAGACGTCCTGCGGCGAAGATGTAACGGGACTAAAGCCGTTCGCCGAAGCTCCGGATTGCGTAAGCAATGGTAGCAGAGCGTAGTGTGATATAACACCATGCCTCTTTAGCAGTCTTCGGACTGCCTTGGAGGCAAAGGTGTTTTCGATGAAGCCGGCCTGTGAGGGATCCGGTGGAGAGATCACTAGTGAGAATGATGACATGAGTAGCGACAAAACGGGTGAGAGACCCGTTCGCCGAAAATCCAAGGGTTCCTGCTTAAAGCTAATCTGAGCAGGGTAAGCCGACCCCTAAGGCGAGGCCGAAAGGCGTAGTCGATGGGAACCAGGTTAATATTCCTGGGCCAGGAGATGGTGACGGATGACGAAGATTGTCGGAGCTCGGGTAGTTCCGCCGGCAGTTTAGTTGTTCCTGGAAATAGCCCTCCATAAGATCGTACCCTAAACCGACACAGGTGGATAGGTAGAGTATACCAAGGCGCTTGAGAGAACGATGTTGAAGGAACTCGGCAAAATACCTCCGTAAGTTCGCGAGAAGGAGGCCCAGTTTCTAGGCAACTAGTGGCTGGGGGCACAAACCAGGGGGTGGCGACTGTTTACTAAAAACACAGGGCTCTGCGAAGTCGCAAGACGACGTATAGGGTCTGACGCCTGCCCGGTGCCTGAAGGTTAAAAGGAGGGGTGAGAGCTCTGAATTGAAGCCCAGGTAAACGGCGGCCGTAACTATAACGGTCCTAAGGTAGCGAAATTCCTTGTCGGGTAAGTTCCGACCTGCACGAATGGCGTAACGACTTCCCCGCTGTCTCCAACATCGACTCAGCGAAATTGAA